>JALWTY010000300.1 GCA_026993265.1 Desulfobacterales bacterium | reverse complement strand
GGTTCTGGGCCGCCGGGGTGATAAGCCATCTGGGCAACTGGTTCAACTACATCGCCATCTTCGTCCTGATAAGCGGCCAGGGCGGCGGGGGCCGGGCCGTGGGCTGGTTTCTCATCGCCAAGTTCATTCCCTCGACCATATTCGGTCCGGTGGCCGGGGTGGTGGCCGACCGTTTCGACCGCAAGCGGACCATGGTGACGGCCGACCTGGTCAGGGCGGTGCTCGTGCTCGGGTTCCTCGCAGCCGGCCGGCCGGAACGCCGCTGGCTGATCTACGCCCTGGCCCTGGTCCAGGAAACGGTCTGGACCTTCCACGACCCGGCCCGCCGCGCCTCGGTGCCCAACATCTGCCGTCCGGAAGAGCTGAACCTCGCCAACGCCATGAGCGGGGCCACCTGGTCGGTGATGCTGGCGGTGGGCGCGGCCGCGGGCGGGATGGTCACCGCCTGGCTCGGCTGGCGCGCGGCCATCCTCGTGGACGCGGCCACCTTCCTCGTCTCCGCGGCCATGGTGGCCGGGCTACCCATCCCAAGCCCGAAGGTCGAAGGGGGCCGCGGCCCCGCCTCCCTGCCGGGGCTGCACGATCTCAGGGAATGCCTGGCCTACCTGCAACAGGAACAGGAGGTCGCGGCCCTGCTCCTGGTGAAGAGCGGCTGGGCCATCTCCGGCGGCATCCTGGTGCTGCTCACCTGGTTCGGGGAACACGTCTTCCCGGCCATCGGCCCGGGCGGCGGTTCCGGCATCCTCTACAGTTTCCGCGGCCTGGGCGCGGCTATCGGACCCATCCTCGCCTGGAGCCTGTTCGGCGAGGGCAGGGAGAACATGCGCCGCGCCATTGCCGCCTCCTTTTTCATCTCGAGCGCGGCCTACCTGGGCTTCAGCATCGCGCCGTCCCTGTGGATCGCGGTCTGGTTCGTGTTCGCGGGCCACATCGGCGGCTCGATCCAGTGGGTCTTTTCCACCAACCTCCTGCAGCGAAGCGTGGAGGACCGCTACCGCGGCCGGATCTTCGCAGGCGAGATGGCCCTGCTCACCCTGGTCCTGAGCGTATCCACCTTTTTCACCGGCGCGGCCCTGGACTCGGCTACAAGCCCCAGGATCACGGCCGCGGCCCTGGCCCTGCTCTTCCTCCTGCCCGGGACCCTCTGGCTCGTTTTCCTCAAGCGCATCAAAGCCCGCGGCTGAATCCGCCCTCCCGGCGCCATCTTCGTACTGGAAACGGCGCAAGGGAGAAGCCGTTTACGGCCGCCCACGGAGCCAAGCAAAAAAAATCGCCCACCTTGACCTGAATCAAAGCACCTGCGGGGAGATTTGTGCGATACTGTCTCCAAAAAGGAGGCAGCCATGAAAAAGACAGCCCTGAGCGAGACCGCGATCTTCAACGACACGGCCGCAAAGATCTTCGTGGTCCACGAATCGCCCTACTTCAAGATCATCAACTTCAACTTCAAGGCCGGACAGAAACTGCCGCTCCACTCCCACGCCACCGAGGGGCAGCTCTCCATCCTGGTCCTGAGCGGCGAGGGCGAGTTCCTGGCCGACAACGGCAAGACCATGCCCGCCAAGCCCGGCGACGTCCTCGTCTCGGACATCGCCGAGCCCCACGGCGTGGCCGCCAAAACCGACATGCGCATACTGGTGACCATCGCCCCGCCGATCTGAACTTCAGGGGACAGGAAACAGGAGACAGGAGACAGAGGCGGTTGTCGGGAGCGCCTTGCGCCGGGACGGGCCTGCGGCCCTGCCGAGGGCTGATGCCGTGCCCGGCGCACGGCCGTTACAGGGGCAACATCTGTCTCCTGTCTCCTGTCTCCTGGCTCCTGGCTCCTGGATGGGGACAGAGGCGGTTGTCGGGAGCGCCTTGCGCCGGGAGGCTTTCCCGGCCGGGAAGAGCTGGGCTTCGCCGGTCATAAAAAACTTAAAAGGAGAAAAATCATGGAAAAAAAATATCAACGCTGGGACGAGTACCTGATCGCCGAACACGAGATGATCGAGCGGGCCATGGCCGTGCTCAAGGAGCGGCTCGACGACATGGAGGGCACCGCCAGGAACCCGGTGCAGCTGGTCCGGGCCCTGGACTTCCTCCTCGAGTTCGGCGACAAGATCCACAACAGGAAAGAGGAAGATCATCTCTTCCCCCTGATGCAGGAGCGGGGGATTCCCGCCGAGGGCGGCCCCATCGGGGTGATGCTCATGGAACACGAGATGGAGCGCGACCTCCTCGTCCGCATGGTGGCCGCGGCCCCGAAACTCGCGGCCATGGACGCGCAGCAGCGGGACAAGTACCGGGCCGAGGGCATGAAGTACCTCGAGATCCGGGCCGAGCACATCTGGAAGGAGAACGACATCCTCTACCCCATGGCCCGCCGGGTGATGAGCGGCGCCGACGCGGACGGCCTGTTAGACTCCTTCTACGCCATCGACCAGGCCGCCTACGGCGACACCGCCCATGAGAAGTTCGCCCGGATGGTGGAGGAGGTGGAAAAGGTGCTCAAGGAGAAAAAGGGCCTCATCCACAACCTCACCTATGAACAGATCGAGGGGATCATGGAGACCCTGCCCTTCGAGGTCACCTTTGTGGACGCGGACGACACCGTGGCCTACTTCAACCGCCTGGACAAGGAAAAGATCTTCCCCCGCACCCGCTCGGTCATCGGCCGCAAGGTGGAGAAATGCCACCCGGAAAAAAGCGTGGACACGGTGCGCGAGATCGTCACCGGCTTCAGGAACCGCACCCGGGACAATGCCGAGTTCTGGATCGACTTCATGGGCGACAAGGTCCTCATCCGCTACTACCCGGTCTACAACGACGCGGGCGAATACCTGGGCGTGCTCGAGGTGACCCAGGCCATCGGCGAGATCCAGAAGATAACCGGACAGAAACGGCTGCTCGACTGACCGGGGAGGCGGGCCATGAACGTGGAAGTGAACGACGAGCTGTGCATCGGTTGCGGCCAGTGCGTGGATACCTGCCCCGAGGTCTTCGGGATGGTGGGGGAAGTGGCCATGGCCATGAACCCGGAACGGGCCGGGGACTGCGACGTGGCCGAGGCCGCGGAGCTCTGCCCGGTGAATGCGATCACGATTGACTGAAGTCAAGGTTTTCCTGATGATGATCATGTATCACGGAGACATGACAGGGCCCCGGCCGCATGGGAGGACGGGGCAGGAAACAATCCAATCCAAAACAAGGGAGGATGGACAATGAAAAGAAAGACCTGTTGGCTTCCGGCCCTGGTCGCGGCGGTCCTGTTCGCCGTGCCCGGCATTGCGGCCGCGGACAGCGCCTGCGTCAAGTGTCACCGCAAGGTGACCCCGAACATCGTCAAGGATTTTCTTTCAGGCGCGATGGGCAAGAGCGGCGAGGTCGACTGCGCCGACTGCCACGGCAGCGCCCACAAGAGCAAGGCCGATGTGGACAAGGTCGAGCTCCCCACCGAGAAGACCTGCCAGAAATGCCATGAGGAGCAGCACGACCAGTACATGGCCGGCAAGCACTCGGCCGCCTGGATCGCCATGAGCGCCATGCCCACCAACGCAATCCAGCCGCATCCCTACATCCAGGGGCTCAAGGGCTGCGGCGGCTGCCACAAGGTCGGCGTCCGCGATGCCGCGGCCAAGGGCAAGGGATACGGTTCCCCCTGTGATTCCTGCCACACCAGGCACAAGTTCTCCAAGGCCGAGGCCAAGAGGCCCGAGGCCTGCCGCACCTGCCACATGGGTTTCGACCACCCGCAGTGGGAGATGTGGTCCGGCTCCAAGCACGGGGTCATCTACCAGACCGAGGGCGACACCGGCCGGGCCCCCAAGTGCCAGACCTGCCACATGGAGGACGGCAACCACAACGTCATGACCTCGTGGGGTTTCCTGGCGGTGCGGCTGCCCGAGGATGACCAGGAGTGGATGGGCTACCGCGCCACTATCCTGAAAGCCCTGCACGTGCTCGATCCCGACGGCAAGCCCACCGGCCGCCTGGACGTGGTCAAGGCCGGCAAGGTGGCAAGGCTCGACAAGGCCTCCTGGCAGAAGGAGCGCGAGCGGATGGTAAAGGTCTGCAGCCGTTGCCACAGCGAGAAATACGCCAGGACCAACCTGCACAACGCCGACATGATGATCAAGGAGGCGGACAAGCTCATGGCCGAGGCCATCGAGATCGTGGCCGATCTCTACAAGAAGGGCATCATCAAGGCCCAGGAAGGCAAGCCGGCCTATCCCGACGTGCTCACCTTCTACGACGCCATGACCCCCATCGAGCAGACCCTCTACGTCATGTTCCTCGAACACCGGATGCGGGCCTTCCAAGGCGCATTCCACATGAACCCGGACTACGTCACCTGGTACGGTCTCGCGGAGATGAAGAAGGACCTGGTCGAGATCAGGGCCGAGGCCGAGAGAATGGAAAGGGAGGCTGCCCGCAAGTAAGGGCTGACGTTTGAACACAACCAGAAAGGAAAGGCCGTCCCGGAAGGGGCGGCCTTTTTTTGTCAGAAGACAGAAGGAAGAAGGGGTGAATCCTTCGCCTCCTGCCCCCTTCCCTCATCCGTCACTATCGGCGGGCACGAAATCATCCGATTCGCAACCCACCGATACTTTTGACTTCTTACTTTTGACTTTTGCCTTCCGCCTCGTAAAAAGTCCGCGACGCGGACTTTTTACGAGGCGGCCACTCATCCTCCCATTGCCCTCACCAGTCCCAGGCTCAGAAACGGGAACCAGGTTATCAGCCCCAGGCAGACCATAAGAATCGCCAGAAACGGCCAGGTGGCCCGGTAGAGTTCGGCCACCGGCTTGCCGAAGCGGTAGCTCGCCAGGAAAAGGTTGAGCCCCACCGGCGGGGTGCAGTAGCCGATCTGCAGGTTGGTGAGGAAGATGATGCCCAGGTGGACCATGTCCACGCCGTAGAGTTTCGCCACCGGCACGATTATCGGCACCACCAGGACCAGGGCGGAGTAGACGTCCAGCATGGTGCCGACCAGGAGCAGAAAGACGTTCAGGAGCAAAAGGAAGGTGTACCGGCTGGTCACGTGGGCGCGGATGAACTCGAAGAGCCGGGCCGGAACCTCCTGGTCCACCAGGTAGTTGGTCGAGGCCATGGACACCGCCAGGACCACAAGGATGCCGCCGAAAAGGACCATGCTCCTGACCATGACGCCGGGAAGGCCGCGCAGGGGAATGTCGCGGTAGATGAAGACCTCGACCACGAGAACGTAGAGGGCGGTGACCGCGGCGGCCTCGCTGGCCACGAAAAAACCGCCGTAGATGCCGCCGAGGATGATGAACGGCAGCGGCAGCTCCCAGGCCGCCTCTTTCAGGGCCGCATTGATGCGGCTGTGGGAAAAGGAGAAGTGACGGGCCGGTCTTTTCCGCCCGACAACGACGCTGAAGGCGGCGAGCATGAAAAGCATCATCAGGCCGGGCACGATGCCGGCGAGAAAGAGATGGGCGATCCTGGCCTCGGCCACCACCCCGTAGATGATGAGCGGCAGGCTCGGCGGAAAAAGCAGGCCAAGGCTGCCCGAGGTGGTTATCAGGCCAAGGGAGAAGCGCTCCGGATATTTATCCTTTATCAGGGCGGGATAGAGCATGCCGCCCAGAGCAAAGATGGTGACCCCGGACGCGCCGGTGAAGGCGGTGAACACGGCGCAGACCAGGAGCGCGATCACCCCGAGGCCGCCCGGCATCCAGCCGAGCAGGGCGTCGGAAAGGGCGAGCATCCGCCTGGGCGCGCCGCTTTCGGAAAGCAGGGTGCCGGCAAAAATGAACAGCGGCAGCGACAACAGCAGCGGGGTATCGGCCAGCCGACTCATCTCGATCACCACGGCGGAAAGGTCGATACCGGCGCCGGCAAAGGAAAGCATGGCGAGCGCGGCGATGACCACGAAGAGCGGCGCGCCGAGCAGGGCCATAACAATGGAGGCGAGTTTCAGAAAGATCATTCCGCCTTCCCCCATGCGGAAATGAGGGCAGACAGCGCAAACCTCGCAGCGATCACGGCAAAGGCGGCGGGAAATATCAGGTTGAGCTGCCAGTAGGCGAGGCCGAGCGAGGTCTGGGCGCCGCCGAACTCGGCCTCGTTTTTCACATACACGACCGCGGCGTACAGGAGAAAGAAACAGACCGCGGCGGAGAAGCCGTCAACCAGGACGCCGAGCCACCTGCGGCCGGCGGGACGGAGGAAACGCGAAACCAGGTCGATGGTGATGTGCCTGCCCTCGCGAGTGGCGGCCGCGGCCCCGAGCATGCCGCCCCAGAGGACGAGGTAGCGCAGCAGGGCGTCGGCCCAGGGCAAGCCTGAATCAAAGAACCGCATCGCCACCTGAAGACAGGCGAGAACGATCATCGCCGCCAGAATCACAACGACCGCGGCATCCTCAACCCGACGGAACAGGCGGTGGAGGAAACGGAAGGCTGCGGCCATCCTACCTTGCCCCGGTTCCGCGGCTCTCCGCCAGGATGCGCATGGTCTTTTCGTACACGCCTTTCGAAAAGATCCTGCCGTTGAGCTCCTTCACGGTGCGGTCGCGCCAGCGGGCGAGTTTCTCCACCTCGCCGGGCCTGGGCGCAACCAGCCTGACGCCCTGCTTTTTCAGGGCGGCGAGGGAGTCGGCGTTGCTCTTCCTGGCCGCGGCTATGAGGCGCGGAAAATGGCGGGCTGCGGCCGCGCGGCAGATCCTGGCATACTCCGGCGGCAGGCGGCCGAAGGCCCGTTTCGACAGGACCAGGGCGCCATAGGCGTAGCCGAAGGGGATGTCGGTTATGTACTTCGTCTTTGTGAACCACTGCATGACGATGGCGCCGTAGAAGGAGTTGAACACCGTGTCGATGAGGCCGGTCTCAAGCGAGGACATCACGTCCGGGATGGAGAGCAGCACCGGAGTGACGCCGATGTTTTTAAGAAAGGCGAGGCTGACCGGATCGTTTTCCGGGGCCCAGGCCTTGCGCTGTTTCAGGCTTTCAATGCCATCCACCGGCGCCTTTGACATGGTGTAGATGAACCCGACCTCGGTGGTGGCCAGAAGCTCGAGCCCCTTTTCGGAAAACTCCTTTCTGAACAGGGGCATGAGACCGGCCGCGACCCGGTCCACCTCGTCGTACGAGCGGAAGAGAAAGGGAATGCCCATGACCCGGAAATCGGGCACGATCTCGCTGATTCCGCTCATGGTGAAACCGCCGCCGTGGAGCTGGCCGATGCGCATCTTGCGGTACATGGAACGGTCGTCGCCCATCACCCCGCCCGGATAGACCCGGAAACGGACCGCGCCGCCGGTCTTTTCCCTTACCTCGTCGGCGAACTCCTTGAAATAACGGGCCCAGACGCTGCCTTCCGGCGCAAGCGAGCCGATCTTGAACAGGAACCTGTTCCCGGCCGCCGGGGACGAGGCAGGAACAGCCGTCAAAACAAGAAAGAATACAACCGTGGAAAGCCATGACCGGGACATCTGCGCACCTTTTCAAATGATGGACTCGTAAAAACGGCGTCCTGCCGTTTTTACTCGACGGAAAGCCAAAGCATAGCTTCGGCTTTCCTCACGAAATTACGCCGTTTTTCAAACGGCGCAATTTCTCCCGCCGCGTCCTGCGGCGCTTGATGGCCTCGTTTCCAAGAGGCCATCAAAAATAGTCGTCAATGGCGGCGAGCATCCTTGCGGCCCGCCTCTTTGCCGCCAGGTTTACCAGGGTGAGGTCCGGGGCCTTGCCGATGTCAAAGTTCAGCACTTCCTCGAGAAGCCGCTGGTAAAGGGCGCGGTCAAAGGCGGGCTTTGCCCAGTACCGGGCATAGGCGACCAGAGCGGGCAGGTACCTGCGGCCGGAAAGCGCAAGGGCGCGCTCGAAGTGGCGGCGGGCCAGTTCCGGCCGGCCGCCGTAGGCCCTGGGCCTTGATCCGTAGTATACGCCGAGAAAGAGATGGGCCCCGCCATGGTAGACGCCCTCGTCCAGCTCGAGCACCCGAAGCATGAGTTTTTCTATCCTGGGAAGATCGGCCAGGGCCGCGGGCGCGCCCTTCTGGTTCGCCACCCACACGGCCCAGCCGTAGGCGCCCCAGAACAACCGTCCGGCCGCAGCTGCCTTCTCCCGGCCCAGGGAATCTTCCAGCCGCTTGAGGCTGGAAGATTCAGCGTCGTAACCGAACTCGCTTTCAAGCAGGGCGAGGCCGTAATCGCGGGCCTTGCGGCTCAGGACCGCGGCCCGCTCCGGCCGGCCGCACCCGGCGACCGCGCCGCTGTAGGCGGTGTAGGCCCTGACCCCGGCCATAAGCATCCCGGGATCGCGCGGCGCGCGGGCGATGAGGCTGTCGAGCAGCAACAGCCAGGCAGGAGCGCCTTCGCAGACGAGCTCGATATCGCTCTGGCGGTTGAGGTTCCCAACCAGGGAAGGAACGTCCAGAGGGGAACAGGATGTCAGGGAGACGGCCGCCACGAAGGCCACGAGCAGCCGCCGCAGGTAATCATTCATCTTCCTGAATACGCGCGCGTTCGGGAGCGGAAAACAGAAGCCGGAGGACAGAAGAGAGAAAGATGTGATATCGGCATGTTATAACCTCGTCTTCGGGTTCGGGTCACTCACAGATCATAGCTTCACGTCTCCGGAAATGTCAATTTCAGCCAGCGCAGATGTGACAAATTACCCTTATAAAGGGTGGATAACCGGCCGATAAGAGAAATAAAATGGATTATGGGACAAGGAAAAAACGTCCCGAGCCCGGCCCTTTCCGGACAGGAGGCAGAGCCATGAAGATGACGATCAGACAGGCGATAAGGGTTCTGATGCAAAGCCCCCTCTACTTCCGCATGCGGCCGCGCGAACGTTACGCCATGCTCGTCGAGTTCTGCCGGACCTGCAACGGCTGATCCCCCCTCCCCTGCGGCGGCGTATCCTATTCCCCCTCCCGTCCTCTCCCTTTGCCTTGCGGACTGTTTTGGTTTATAGTGCTTGCCGTTTTCCGGCGGCTTCCTGAAAAAACTTCAGAAATCAAACAATCCACAAACAATCTAAGGGAGAACATCATGAACATCCTCATCTTCGGACCCAACGGCAGCGGCAAGGGCACCCAGGGGGCGATCGTGCAGAAGAAGTACAACATCCCCCACATCGAGAGCGGCGCGATCTTCCGCCAGAACATCAGCGGCGGCACCGAGCTCGGGAAAAAGGCCAAGGAGTACATCGACCGCGGCGACCTGGTGCCCGACGACATCACCATTCCGATGATCCTCGACCGCCTCAAGGAGGACGACTGCAAGAACGGCTGGCTGCTCGACGGTTTCCCGCGCAACAAGGTCCAGGCCGAGACCCTGGCCAAGGCCCTTGACGAGGCCGGGATGAAGCTCGACTACGTCATCGAGATCGTCCTGCCCCGCGACGTCGCCAAGCTCAGGATCACCGGCCGCCGCCTCTGCGTCAACGACAACAACCATCCCAACCACATCGCCTTCGACGCCATCAAACCGGTGGAAAAGGACGGCAAGCTGGTCTGCCGCGTCTGCGGCGGCGACCTCAAGACCCGGGCCGACGACCAGGACGACGCCGCCATCGACAAGCGCCACGACATCTATTACGACGAAAACACCGGCACCATGGCCGCGGTCAACTATTTCAAGAACCTCGGCGGCGACACCAAGGTCATCAGCGTGGACGGCCGCCCCTCCATCGACGAGGTCAGCGCCGCGATCATGAAGGGGCTTTCCTGATTGTCCTTTTCCTGAAAGCGAAGATACGCTAAAAAAATGGCCGGGAACTGTTTCCCCGGCCATTTTTTTAGCAGCAGCAAGCAAGATGGACCCGTAACAACGGGTCCATCATCCGCCGCAGGACGCGGCGGCGAAATTGCGCTGTTTGAAAAACTGCGTAATTTCGAGAGGAAAGCCGAAGCTACGCTTTGGCTTTCCGTTGAGTAACAAC
>JALWTY010000299.1 GCA_026993265.1 Desulfobacterales bacterium | reverse complement strand
TCGGCTTTCCTCTCGAAATTACGCAGTTTTTCAAACAGCGCAATTTCGCCGCCGCGTCCTGCGGCGGATGATGGACCCGTTGTTACGGGTCCATCAAGGATTCAGCTTCATTCCAGGATCGGCGCCAGGTGGTCGAGGTCGTTTATCACCTGCCACTGGCCGCCGCCCGCTTCTATTTTTTTCCGCCAGCTTTCGAGACGCGTCATGTACTCCCTGGGGTCGACGATGTCGCCCCTGAGCTTGGTGACGTTGAGGGCCACCACCCTGAAACCCTTGAGGGGGAAGCGGAAATCGCGCACGTGCCCCTTGGCCAGCTCTTCTTCCATGTCCGAGAATATAAGGATGGTCTTCCGGCTGGCGCCGGTCTCGTTAAGGAACTCGATCGCCTGGAGCAGGCCGCCGCTGATGTCGGTGTAGGGGCTGCTCCTGACCGTTTTCACGAAGCGGTCCACCTTGTCGGCAAAGACCATCTTCTGGCTGTTGGTCACCGAGGGCCTGCGGTCGAAGGTGACCTTGGCGACGATGTCCTTTTCGCTGAAGCTGCCCGAATCGATCCGCGCCACCGCGATCGAGTCCCCCGGCTGGAGCTTGACCAGGAGGTAGTTGATGATGCTCTGGGCTTTTTTGAGCTCTTTCGCGTAGGTGCCCGAGGTGTCGAGGAGCATGTACACCCCGCGGCTGTGGCTCCGGGTGTCGGCGCAGCCGCCCGACATCGCCGCGGCCGCAAACAAGGCTATCAACAGTGGAAACCAGAACCTCTTGCGCATCATTCTCCTTCCTCCCGGCTCGCTGTATCCTCTCCGGCGTCGGCTTCGCCCGTCCGGCCGCCCTCCGCGGCCGCGTTCCTCCGCTTGCCGATCTTCTCCTCCATCCACAGGGGCGGGAAGATAACCAGGTCGTAGAGGCCCACGGCAAACGATCCCATATAGTAGAAGGAGGTTCCGCCTATCCGCAGAAGCCCGGCCACGAGCCGGAGGAAGGCGGCCGCCGCCACCCCGGCCACGGTCCTGGCCGCGTGCACGAAGGACTCGAGCGGGATCGCGGCCATGGCGAGGATGAAGGGCAGGATGAATCCCATCACCATCTGGGTGATGGTGGGGATGACGCTGGTGTGGGGCGCGACCACGCCACCCGCGCCGGTCAGGGACTGGAGCAGGGCCTCGTTGTTGGCGGCGATGAGGTCGCGCATGAAGGCGAGCGCGGACTCCATCCCGGCGAACACGAAGAGGAACACCAGCATGATCATGGCCCAGCGGTGGCGGCGCTTGTCGTCGTAGCTGGCGATGAAGGGGAAGAGCTTGGTGAAGCCGAGCGCCTCCATGAAGAATATGCCGGTGAGGGTCTCGAGGAGGATGAGAAAGAGCGCGCCCACGTCCGAGGCGCGGAATCCGGCGATGTAGGTGGAGCCGCCGAACATCTCGCTCATGGGCAGGGCCACGAGGTTGAAGTTGACCACCGCGCCGCCCACGGCGATGAACAGCCCCAGGGCGGAGATGAAGAAGCTGGTCATGGAGGAGGAGGAAAGCTTGCGCACCGCCTTGTCCGTGCCCTTGCGGATCTCGTCGTAGTCGTCCATGAGCCGGTCGATGACCCGGGCCTTGTCCTGGAGGCTGGTCATGGTGCGTCCCACTGACTCGAGGGTGGTTGACAGCTTGCGCCAGTAGGGCATCATCCCGCTCAGGATGCGGTGGCGCTCGCCGGTGGCCTTGCGGTAGTCCTCCTCGGCCTGTTTCTGCATCTTGACCAGGCTCTTGTGGATGTCGGCGAGGATCTCGCCCACCACCTTGCCGCCCTCCTTGTCCTTGATCGCGGCCACCGCCTCCACCGCCTTGATCCATACCGGCGGGGTGGGCGGGATCTCGCTCGACTCCCGGTAGTCCTGGTCGATGCGGGCGATCTGCTCGGAGAGCTTGCGGTTCATGGCCGGGTATCCCTGCAGGTCGCGCTCCACCAGGACCCCGACCCGCTGGAACTCGCGCTCGACCTCGCGTTCCACCGCCTCCATGCCCTCGGCGAGCAGGACCTCGCGGTTGCGCTGCCGCAGGGAGGCCTCTGCCAGCATCACCGACCGGGATGCGGTGCGCATGGCGTTTCTCGCCACCCGGCAGAAGGCGCGGATGGATTCATGGGCCTGGCGGCGGGCCAGGTACAGGCAGAAAACAGCCGCCGCCGCGATGACAAGCACCGACAGCAGCGGACTGTCCGGGAAGATTAACAGCGGGCTCGAACCTGACACTTCACACCTCCTTTGCTTTGCCTTGAACTTGCGCAGGACACGGTGGCAAGGACAATCCCGATTACAAACCGAAGAGGCGCAAAAGTCAACCTGTTTGTTATGGTGGAGAAGGTCCGGCTACGTGAAAATGTGAGAAATCACGGAAGGTTGTCAGGATTACGGATGGCGGCGGCAAGTTTTTTCAACACGGCGTCGCGGTTGTTTCTTTCCTGGTTGAGGATGATGACAAAGGGGGCCAGGCCGTCCCGTGCCTGGATATATCCCGCGTAGGAATAGACCCCGGTCATGGTGCCGCTTTTCACCAGCGTCCCGTTTTTCCGCGGCAGGAGCCCGGCGTAGGGCCGGAACCGTTCGAGGACGCGGACCATGTCCCGGCAGGATATGCGGTTGTTCCTGGAGAGCCCCGAGCCCTCGACCAGCCTCACGGACCCGGCTGCGGGCAGTGTTCCGGCCAGGAAGGCTTGCACGGCCCTGCGGCCCTTTTCCCAGGTGGCCGGGGGGCCGTGTTTTTCCATTCCCATTGCCAGGAAGAGCTGGTTGGCGATGAAGTTGTTGGAGTAGAGCAGCATGGCCCGGATCACATCCTCGAGCCTGCGGCTCGAACGGTGGACAAGCACCGGCGCAAGACCTGAGGGGACCGCTGCCGTTCCATATCCGCCGTTCACCCGTATGCCTTCTTCGGCCAGGACGGCGGCGAAGAGCTGGGCCGCGTATTCGGGGCCGCGCCCGGTCCCCCGGGAGGTGACGTTGAACCGCTGCGGCTCTCCCGGAACGAGACGGTCTGAGAACAGGGCCATCAGGGGAAGGGTGGGGGTCTGTTCCTCGGCCGAGACCACCCGGCCGTTTTCCAGTTTGACGAACACGGTGTTGAAGTTGACCGCCAGGGCGGCGTTGACCGCGTCGTACGGGTTCAGGGTGGCGCCGGTCCATGGCGGAGCCGCGGGTATGTCGAAAAGGGAGCCGTCTATCTCGATTGAAGTCACCTGTCCGACCCCGGCTTTTTTCAGCTCAGCGGCGATCAGCCTTGTTTCTTCCGAGACCATGAAGGGATCGCCGTGGCCCCGGATGTAGAGCCTGTTTTCATGGTCGAGAAAAAATTCGGTGACAAAACGGTAGCCGCGGCCCAGGGTCTCCAGCGCGGCCAGGGCGGTGACTGTTTTGGCCGTGCTGGCCGGAACAAATGGCGTATCCGGGTTGAGGGAGACGATTTCCCGGCCGCCGGAAAGAAGGATGTATCCGCCGTTTTCAACCAGTTTTTCCGTTTCAGGGCGTCCGCCCATGCCGCACAGCGCCGCGAGCATGAAAACCGCGGCCGCGATCCGCGCAAACGCTTCCGCCGTCGTCCTCTGTCCGGTTGACAACTCGGCCTCCCTGGAATAATCTCACTAACTTCTGCCGTCTTTGGCGGTAATGATAAACGCTGACGCCCGCAAGGGCGCGGATTTATTTATACCACTTGTCCTGAAAATGCGAGATTTCATGCAAAAGCGGCTCCGGGACTCGGTCCGGGCAAAGGAGCTCATGATGGAGCAGGGCGCGGACGCCATTGCCGCCGCCGCGAGAACCATAGCCCTGGCCGTTTCCTCCGGCAACAAGCTCATGGTCTGCGGCAACGGCGGCAGCGCGGCCGACGCCCAGCACGTGGCCGCGGAGTTTGTCAACCGGTTCATGATCGACCGGCCGCCGCTCGCGGCCGTAGCCCTCACCTGCGACACCTCCATCCTCACCAGCGTGGGCAACGACTTCGCTTACGAGCAGGTGTTCGAAAAACAGGTGCTGGCCTTGGGCCGCAAGGGTGACGTGCTCCTCGCCATCTCCACCAGCGGCGCCTCGGCCAACGTGATCCTGGCCGCGGAGGCGGCCAGGGAACTCGGCGTGACCGTGGTTGCCCTCACCGGCCGCAACGGCGGCGTCCTTGCGGAAAAGGCGGACATAGCCATAAACGTGCCGGTGGAGGCCACTCCCCACATCCAGGAAGCCCACCTGCTCGCCGAACACCTCATCTGCTGGCTGGTGGACGAGATCCTCCACGGCCGTTTCAAGGAAGAGGCGCAATGACCACCCCTGAACCGCTCGATTTTTCCAACCTCTCCACCTATTCGCTGTTTTCCCGCCCCAGCAAGGTGGGGGTGGAATCGTTCGCCCGTCCGCTTGCCCCTGGCGCGTCCATTGCCGATTTTCTTAGCTCCCTGCCGGACCAGCTCGCCGGCCACGACTTCCCCGAGTTCATAGAGCGGCTGGCCATAGCCAGAAAAAACGGCCGGCCGCTTATCTTCGGCATGGGGGCCCATGTGATCAAGGTGGGGCTGAACCCGGTGATAATCGATCTGATGGAGCGGGGCGTCATCACCGCCATCGCCATGAACGGGGCCGGGATCGTCCACGACACCGAACTGGCCATGGCCGGCAAGACCAGTGAGGACGTGGCCGCGGTCCTGGGCCACGGCGCCTTTGGCGCGGCCAGGGAGACAGGCGAGGAGGTCAACCGCGGCATCATTCGCGGGGCCGAGGAGGAGATCGGCATCGGCGCGGGCCTGGGCCAGCACCTGCTCGACCGCGGTTTCCCCCACAACGGTCTTTCCCTGCTCGCGAACGCGAGGCGTCTGGGGGTGCCGGTGACCGTGCACGTGGCCATGGGCACGGACATCGTCCACATCCACCCGGCCGCGGACGGCGCCGCCATCGGCGCGGCCGGTCATCTGGATTTCCGCATCTTCGCCCGCCTGGTCGCGGACCTCGAGGGCGGGGCCTACCTGAACGTGGGTTCGGCCGTGCTGTTGCCCGAGGTCTTTCTGAAGGCGCTGACCGTGGCCCGCAACCTGGGCCACGAGATAAACGATTTCACCACTGCCAACTTCGATTTCATCCGCCACTACCGGCCCATGACCAACGTGGTCTCCCGGCCCACGGCCGGCGGCGGCAAGGGGTACAACTTCACCGGCCACCACGAGATAATGATCCCGCTTCTCGCGGCCGCGCTGGTGAACGAGCTTTGCAGGGATTAGGCCATGCCTCTCTACGATTTCGTCTGCAGCGAGTGCGGCAAGGAGTTCGAGCTGCTCGTCCTGGGCAGGGAAAAACCGGCCTGCCCGGAGTGCGGCAGTGAGGAGGTCGAAAAGCAGGTGTCGAGATTCGCCGTGGGCGGCGGAGGCGGCAAGGGCGGCGGCCCATCCTGCTCCGGCTGCAGCGGCGGCAACTGCGCCTCCTGCGGGTAGCAGGGGGGCATAGGCACCCCACACTCTCCATCCGTCCCATGGGGATTCACCAAGAGCAAAAGGAAAAAAGATGCGCAAGAAGATAAGGATAGGCACCCGCAAGAGCATGCTGGCCCTGACCCAGTCCACCATGATCAAAAAGGCCATCGAGGCCCGCTACCCGGACTGCGAGGTGGAGCTGGTCAAGATAGTCACCAAGGGCGACAAGATCCTCGACGTGCCGCTCGCCAAGGTGGGGGGCAAGGGCCTTTTCGTAAAAGAAATCGAGGAGGCCATGCTCAGGGACGAGATCGACATCGCGGTCCACTCGATGAAGGACGTGCCCGCCGAGCTGCCGGACGAGCTCTTCATCGGGGTGGTGGCGGAGCGGGAAGACCCCCGCGACGCCTTTCTCTCGGTGAAATACGGCAGCGTGGACGAGCTTCCCGAGGGCGCGAGGATCGGCACCAGCAGCCTCAGGCGGCGTTCCCAGCTCGCCCGCATCCGTCCGGACCTGGTTATCGAGGACCTGCGCGGCAACCTCGACACCCGCCTGCGCAAGCTGGACGAGGGGCTTTACGACGCCATCATCCTCGCCACCGCCGGGCTCAACCGCATGGGCTGGGACGGCCGCATCACCGCCCACATCGACCCCGACACCATGCTTCCGGCCGTGGCCCAGGGCGCGGTGGGCATCGAGATGCGCCGCAACGACGCCGAGACGATCGAGGGCCTCGCCTTCCTCAACCACACCGGCACCGCTGTTGCCGTGGCCTGCGAACGGGCCTTTCTCCATACCCTGGAGGGCGGCTGCCAGGTGCCCATCGGCGGCCACGCCACCGTGGAAAACGGCCGGGTGCGGATGACCGGGCTCATCGCCTCGGTCGCGGGCGACCGTTTTTTCCGGGACCAGGCCGAGGGAACGGTGGAAGAGGCCGAGGCCGTGGGCCGCGGCCTTGCCCGCAAGCTCCTCGACATGGGCGGGGCCGAGGTTTTGGCCGAGGTTTACGAGCAGGGCTGACGAACCCGGAAAACCCGGCAGTATCAGGGGGGTATATGAAAAACAGCAACAAGCGCGGCAAGGTTTATCTCATTGGCGCAGGGCCCGGTGATCCCGACCTGATCACGGTAAAAGGAAAAAAACTGCTCTCCAGGGCCGAGGTGGTGATCTACGACTACCTGGCGAGCCCGGAACTGCTCCGCCATGTGCCCGAGGGCGCGAAAAGGATATATGCGGGCAAGCGCGGCGGGGTCAAGCACACCCACACCCAGGAGGAGATCAACCGCATGCTGGTGGAGCACGCCCTGGCCGGGGCCACGGTGGTGCGGCTCAAGGGCGGGGACCCCTTCATCTTCGGCCGGGGCGGCGAGGAGATCGAGGAGCTGGTCGATGCCGGGGTGGAGTTCGAGGTGGTGCCTGGGGTGACCTCGGCCACGGCCGCGGCCACCTACGCCGGAGTGCCCATCACCCACCGGGCCTACACCTCGTCGGTGGCCTTTGTCACCGGGCACGAGTCCCCGGAGAGAAGCGAGTCCCGCATCGCCTGGGACAAGCTCGCCACCGGGGTCGGCACCCTGGTCTTCTACATGGGGATAAAAAACCTGGAGCGCATCTGCGAAAAGCTCATCCGCGCCGGCCGCGACCCGGAGACCCCGGTGGCGGTGGTGCGCTGGGCCTCGACCCCGAAACAGAAGTCGGTCGCGGCCCCGCTCAAGGACATCGCCGCGGTGGTGCGGAAACAGAACATCCGGCCCCCGGCCCTGGTGGTGGTGGGCGAGGTGGTCAGGCTGCGGGACAAGATCAACTGGTACGAGAAACGGCCGCTCTTCGGCCGCAGGATCCTGGTGACCCGCACCCGGGAGCAGGCCAGCAGCCTGGTCGAGCTCTTGCGCGACCAGGGGGCCGAATGCCTGGAAGGGGCCACCATCAGTCTGGTTGCGCCCGAGAGCTGGGATGCGCTCGACGCGGCCATGGACAACATCTCTTCATACGATTGGATACTCTTCACCAGCATCAACGCCATCACCTTCTTTTTCCGCCGCTTGGGCGAACTCGGGCTCGACAGCCGCGGTCTTGCCGGTCCGCGGATCGCCGCGGTGGGACCGGCCACGGCCGAGAAACTGGCCGACCACGGGATAAAGGCCGATCTCCTGCCGGAACAGTACACCGGCGAGGGCCTGGCGGACGCCCTGCTGCGTGAGGGAATGGCAGGCCGGAAGGTTCTGCTTCCCAGAGCGGCAAAGGCCCGTGAAGTCCTGCCTGAAACCCTGGAGGAGGCCGGGGCCCGGGTGGACATTGCGCCGGTGTACCGCAACGTGCGGCCGGACTCTTACGCCGGAGTGACCGCGGCCCTGGAGGAAGGCGGCATTGACATGGTCACCTTCACCAGCTCCTCAACGGTCAGAAACTTCATGGAAATGCTGGGCGCGGACGCGGCCGGGCTCATGGAAGGGGTGAAGGTGGCCTGCATCGGCCCGGTCACCAGCCGCACCGCAAGGGATCTCGGCCTGAAAGTGGACGTGGAGCCGGAGGAGTACACCATCCCGGCCATGGTCCGGGCGATCGTGGATTTTTATTCCAGAAGACAGAAGCCGGAAGACAGAAGCCGGTAATCCGGCGGGTTACGGATTTGTGCCTTCGGCGGCATGGTGATGATCCCGTTTCAATTCAGTCAGCCGCGTCCAGGCCGATGTCCACGCTGCCCGCGGCATGGGTGAGGCTGCCGACCGAGATGAAATCCACCCCGGTCAGGGCCACTTCCCGCACCCGCTCCAGGGTCATGGAGCCCGATGCCTCGGTGATGGCGCGTCCCCGGACCAGCTCCACCCCGGCGCGGATGGCGGAGGTGTCCATGTTGTCCAGCATGATAATGTCGGCGCCCGCGGCCAGGGCCTCCTCCACCTGGTCCAGGGTGTCGCACTCCACCTCGATCCGCACCGTGTGCGGCGCCCGTTTCCTGGCCCGTTCGACCGCGGCCGCGAGCGAGCCGCAGGCGGCTATGTGGTTGTCCTTTATCAGCACTCCGTCGCTCAGGCAAAAACGGTGATTGACCCCGCCGCCGCAGCGGACCGCGTACTTCTCGAGGTCGCGCATTCCCGGGGTGGTCTTGCGGGTGTCGGTTATGCGCGAGCCAGTGCCCCGGACCTCGGCGCAGAAGGCGGCGGTCCGGGTGGCCACGGCGCACATCCGCATGAGCAGGTTGAGGGCGAGCCGCTCGGCCGCGAGGACCGAGGCGGCGGGGCCTTGGACCTCGAGGAGGGCCGCGCCCGGTTTCACGGCGTCGCCGTCCCGGACCAGCGGGCGGCAGCGGATGCCGGGATCGGCAACGGCAAAGACCAGCGGTGCGACCCCGGTCACTCCGGCGGCCACCAGTTCCTCCCTGGCCACGACGGCCCCCCTGAACTCCTGGCCGGAAAACAGGGCCATGCCGGTGAGGTCGCCCGCGGGCAGATCCTCGGCCAGCCACATCCTTATCCGTTCCTCGATGTTGGCAAAAAACAGGCGGTTCATTGATATTTCTTCAGGAAATCAGGCAGTTTGTCCCGGATCTCAAGCGGGCTCGCCAGGGGACGGCGGCGGTCCACGGCCATCCCGTCCTCACCCGGCCGCAGCTCGGACAGGTCCACCGGATCGGCCGCATGGGCGAGCGGCTCGCCGTCCGGCCCGGTGAAGGGAACCACCAGGGGGCCCTCGCTGTCGAGCACGTAGGCCATCTGCCCGTTCATCAGGTAGATGACGCTGCCGGGCGGGTATATCCCCACCACCTTGACAAAGGAGTGGAGGATGAACTGGAGGAGGTGGTCGCGGTCCGCGTACTTGCGGAAGATGTTGGTCACCACCCCGGTGGGGTTCATGGCGTCCTTGTAACACCTTTTCGAGGTCATGGCATCATAAATGTCCGCCAGCTTGCAGATCTTGACGTAGATGGGGATCTCGATGGGCGGACGGTCGTCCGGGTAGCAGCGTTCCTCGCCCTCGTAGAGCGCGGCGTGGTGGTAACGGGCGATCTTGACCGCATATATGTTGTCGAGCCGGTTGGCCTCGAGTATGTGAACCCCTTTCTCAAAGGAGTGGGTCTTGACGATCTCGAACTCCTCCGGGGTCAGCGGGCCTTTCTTGTTCAGTATGCTGTCCGGGATCATGGTCTTGCCCACGTCGTGGAGGAAGTAACCGAGAGACAGGTGCCGCAGGTCCTCGGGCAGGTATTCCATGAACGACGTTCCGCCCGCGCCGCTGATATGCGCCTCCGGCCGGGTGGCGAGATGGTCGTTGATGGCGCTGCTGAAGATTTCGTTGAACTTTTTCACCACCGCGGTGGCGATGGCGCAGACGTTGATGGAGTGGTTGTAGAGGTAGTCGTCATAGGTCATTATCTCCCGGGCGAGAAAGGAAAAGGCGTTGTCGTGGCGGCTGACGAAGGCGAAGATGTCGTCCACCACCTTTTCTGCCAGTCCGGTATCGAACTCGCCGTTGTAGTGGCGGATCTCGTCCA
>JALWTY010000298.1 GCA_026993265.1 Desulfobacterales bacterium | reverse complement strand
GGTGTAGAGGCTGGGGATAAAGGCCAGCTACCGCACCGTTGACCCCAGCCTCTACACCCGCAGGCTGCAGAACTTCGATTACGACATGGTCGTGACCGTGTTCGGCCAGTCGCAGTCGCCGGGCAACGAGCAGCGCAACTATTTTCACTCCGCAAGCCGCGACCGCAAAGGCTCCCGCAACCTCATCGGCCTGACCGATCCGGTGGTGGACGCCCTGGTTGAAAAGGTGATCGCGGCCAGGACCACGGACGAGCTCCGCGCCGCCTGCCGCGCCCTTGACCGGGTTCTCTGGTATGGCTACCATGTGGTGCCGAACTGGTACATAGACCACCACCGCATCGCCTACCGCAACATATTCGGCCGGCCGCGGACCCTGCCGCTGTATTACAGCCCGGAGCAGTTGCTGATGACGTGGTGGGTTACAGAAACCAGAAGCCAGAAATCAGAAACCAGTAATCGGTAGGTTGCGGATCGGAATTTTGCGCCTTCGGAGCTGTTAAGGGCTTTTACGAGGCCATCATCATAAAAAACCAAAAATGCTCTCATATGTCCTGCGGCGCATATTGTTGATGGTTCCGACGGTGTTCGGGATCATGCTGATAACCTTCACCGTGACCCAGTTTGTGCCCGGCGGGCCGGTGGAACGGATCATCGCCGAGATGGAGAGCCGGGCCGCAGCCGCGGGCGAGGTCGCCTCCACAGCCGGGTCCGTCTACCAGGGCGGCCAGGGGCTCGACGAGGAGCGCATCGCCGAACTGAAAAAGATCTACGGGTTCGACAAGCCACCCGCGGTCCGCTTCATCAACATGATGAAGAACTACCTGGTCTTCGACTTCGGCGAGAGCTATTACCACCACCGCAAGGTTACCGATCTTGTGATCTCGCGGCTGCCGGTGTCCATGTCGCTCGGGCTGTGGACCTTCGTCATCGTCTATCTCACCTGTATCCCGCTCGGCATAAGGAAGGCGGTGCGGGACGGCAGCCGTTTCGACACCTTCACCAGCACGGTCATCCTGGTGGGCTACGCCATACCCGGATTCGTTCTCGCCATCGTCCTGATCGTCCTCTTCGGCGGGGGCAGTTTCTTCAGCCTCTTTCCCCTGCGCGGCCTGGTGAGCGACAACTGGCACGAGCTCGGCCCGGTCGCCAAGGTCGCGGACTATCTCTGGCACATGGTCCTGCCGGTGACCTCCATGACCGTGGGCAGCCTCGCGGTCATGACCATGCTGACCAAAAATTCCTTTCTCGAGGAGATCAGCAAGCAGTACGTGCTCACCGCCAGGGCCAAGGGCCTTTCCGAGAACCGGGTCCTGTACCGCCACGTGTTCAGAAACGCCATCATCCCCATCATCACCGGCTTTCCCGGTTCCTTCATCACCGCCTTCTTCACCGGCAGCCTGCTCATTGAGACCATTTTTTCCCTGAACGGCATGGGCCTGCTCGCCTTTGAATCGATCATGAACCGCGACTACCCGGTGGTGCTCGGCACCCTGTATTTCTTCACCATCATCGGCCTGGTGTCGCGTCTGCTCTCAGACCTGAGCTATGTGATGGTCGACCCGCGGATAACCTTTGAGAGCGTGGAGCGATGAGCGCGGCAGTGAAGGAAAAACCGGCCGGCCTGTGGCAACGGCGCTGGCGGCGTTTCAGGAAAAACCGGCGCGGCTACGTCAGCCTGGTGATATTCACCATCCTCTTTGTCGCGAGCCTGGGCGCCGAACTCATCAGCAACGACCATCCCCTGCTCGTCCGCTACCAGGGACGCTACTATTTCCCCATCATCCACACCTATCCCGAAACCGCCTTTGGCGGCGTATTCAGAACCGAGACCGACTACCTGGACGAATTCTTCCGGAAGCAGATGAAAAAGCCGGGCAACTTCGCCATCTTTCCGCCCAACCCCTACAGCTACGACACCATCAACTTCAACATCGACCAGCCGGTTCCGGCCCCGCCCGGCCACGGCAACATCCTGGGCACCGACGACCGCGGCCGCGACGTGCTCGCCCGCCTCATCTACGGGTTCAGGGTTTCTGTCCTTTTCGGCCTGGCCCTGACCTGCGTGGGCACGGTTCTGGGGATCGCCGCCGGCGCGGTGCAGGGATACTTCGGCGGCAGAACCGATCTCCTGATGCAGCGTTTCATAGAGATCTGGTCGGCCATGCCGGAGCTCTACATCCTCATAATCTTCGCCTCCATCTTCAAGCCGAGCCTGCTTCTGCTTCTGATCCTGCTCTCCATGTTCGGATGGATGGGGCTTTCCGACTACGTCCGGGCCGAATTCCTCCGCGGCCGCAACATGGACTACGTCACCGCGGCCCGGGCACTTGGAGTCGGCAACCTCACCATCATGTGGCGGCACCTGCTCCCCAACGGCATGACTCCGGTGATAACCTTCCTGCCCTTCCGGATGAGCGGGGCGATTCTCGCCCTGACCAGCCTGGATTTCCTCGGCCTGGGCGTGCCGCCGCCCACCCCCAGCCTGGGCGAACTCCTCGCCCAGGGCAAGACCAATATCGAGGCCTGGTGGCTGTCG
>JALWTY010000297.1 GCA_026993265.1 Desulfobacterales bacterium | reverse complement strand
GCTCCGACATGACCCGCACCGTTGTCCTGGGCACCCCGGACGAAACCACGGTCTCCCGCCTCCGCCTGGTTCGCGCCGCCCAGCTGGCCGCCACCAGGATACTGGCGCCGGGCATCACCTGCCGAAGCGTTGACGCCGCCGCCCGCTCTGTCATCGCCGCCGACGGCTACGGCCCGGCCTTCGGCCACGCCCTGGGGCACGGGGTGGGCCTGGCCGTCCACGAGCCCCCCTCGTTGAGTTCCCGCAACCGCAAGATCCTGCGGGAGGGGATGGTGGTCACCATCGAACCCGGCATCTACCTGCCCGGCTGGGGCGGCATCCGTCTGGAAAACATGGCTGTCATCACCGGTGATGGTTATGCTATAATGAACAGAGACACAACCTTTCTGAATATCTAACACCTTTGAATTGACTATTTGCGCCCCCAGGCAGCGCACAGCCCATGAACGTCCGTTTCCTTCTTCTGACAACCCTGCTGATCCTCCGGATGGCCGTCCCTTCTGAATGCGGCGCCACGATCTACTCCTTCACCGACGACAAGGGCATTGTCCACTACACCAACGTCCCCTCCGACCCTCGCTACCGCCCCCTTATCCGCGGCGCCAACCGTTCCGGCGGCGGCTCCGTCAACGAACGGCTTTTCGACCGCTACATCCGGGAGGCGGCCCGCCTCTACGGCTTCGACCCCCTGCTGATCAAGGCAATCATCAAACAGGAATCCAACTTCGACCGTTACGCCCGTTCCGCAAAGGGGGCCGTCGGCCTCATGCAGCTCATGCCGGACACCGCCCGAGACATGCATGTGACCGACCTCTACGACCCCCGCGAAAATATCTTTGGCGGAACCCGCTATCTCCACCGTTTGAGCAAACTCTTCAACGGCGACCTGAAACTGGCCCTGGCCTCCTACAACGCCGGGCCGGACCGGGTCCGGCTGACCCGCACCATCCCCGACATCCGGGAGACCAAGGATTACGTCAGATCGGTGCTGGCCCATTACAGTTCCTACCGCCGCCAACTGGCCGCCGATCTTTGATCCCGGAGAGTGCCGCCTTCGTGCCCGCCACTCTCACCCGCACAGATTCGGGCCGCCGTCTTTTTCTTCTTGACAGCTTCCCCTCCCCCCCCTATATTTAGCCCGCTGTAACGGTCACCCGTTGCGGCACCGCACCTTTTGCCGGAGTGGTGAAATTGGTAGACGCACGGGACTCAAAATCCCGCGGGGGCGACCCCGTCTCGGTTCGATTCCGAGCTCCGGCACCACCGTTCACAACAAAGGCCGGTCTCGCGGATCCGAGGCCGGCCTTTTTCCCACCAGTCACCACACAACCCCTTGTTTTCATTAAAGAACCAGTCGTCGCCCCATCTCCGTTTCACGTGAAACACCCGAACACCGTCCCATCGCCAATATTTTGTTTCACGTGAAACAAAATATTGACACCGCAGCCCCCGTATGGTTTTTATGTGTCTACTCACCAACAAACCAGACAGGGAGGAGGCGCGCACGATGACAGAGGCAGCACCGGCCGGCAGGGGCAAAATCATCACCCTGGCCAACCAGAAGGGGGGCGTGGGGAAAACCACCACCGCCGTCAACCTGGCCGCCGCAGTGGCCCGGTTGGGGCACAGGGTCCTCCTGGTGGACTCCGACCCACAGGGGAACGCCTCCAGCGGCCTGGGCGTCAACAGCGCCGAAATGGAGCATCACCTCTACCACTGCTACATGAACGAGGCCGACGTGGGCCAGACCATCCGCCAGGCCGACGACGAGGGCAACCTCTTCGTACTCCCCACCCACATCGACCTGATCGGCATTGAGGTGGAGCTGGTGGGCTCCGTCAAGAGAGAGCGATTCCTCGCCGACCTCCTGGCCCCTCTCCAGGACTCCTTTGAATACATCTTCGTTGACTGCCCCCCCTCGCTGGGACTGTTGACCATCAACGCCCTGACCGCCTCGGACTCGGTGATCATCCCCCTGCAATGCGAATACTACGCCCTGGAGGGGCTCAGCCAACTGGTCCGCACCATCCGGCTGGTCAAAAACTCGTACAACAACGGTTTGAAGATCGAGGGGATCCTGCTGACCATGTACGACCGCCGGAACCGGCTCACCCACCAGGTGGCCAAGGAGGTCAAACAGCACTTCCAGAACGAGGTCTACGACACGGTGATCCCGCGCAACGTCAGGCTCAGCGAGTGCCCCAGCCACGGCATGTCCATCCACGCCTACGACAGGCGGTCGGCGGGGGCTCTGAGCTACATGAACCTGGGCCGTGAGTTTATCCAGAAACAGGAGGCACGAAAAGACAATGGCAAGTAACAAACCTCTGGGCAAGGGCCTCAAGGCGCTGCTGCCCACCTCCCTCGAAAAAGACGGGCTCGCCCTGGAGAGCGTGGAGGAAGGGGAGCGGCACCCCTCCCCCTATTTCCTCTGCCCCATCGACTTCATCGAACCGAACCCCTACCAGCCGCGAAAGGAGTTCAACCCCGATGAGCTCCAGAACCTGGCCCGTTCCATCCGGGAGAAGGGAGTCCTGCAGCCCCTGGTGG
>JALWTY010000296.1 GCA_026993265.1 Desulfobacterales bacterium | reverse complement strand
GGCCTGACAAGGAGGGATGCCGTGAAACTTTTTGCCATAACCATAAAGCCCCGGGCCGCCTTCGGTACCCCGCTCAAGGGCGATACCCTGTTCGGCTCCTTCTGCTGGCAGGCGGCCCAGGACGAGGAGCTTTTAACCGGTGGTCTGTCGACCTGGATTGAACGCTATTCTGAAAGACCCTTTCTGGTCCTCTCATCGGCCTTTCCGCAGATAGTCGGAAAGGACGACGGCGTCACCTACGCCCTGCCGCGCCCGGCCCTGCCCCAGAGCTGGCTCGATCCCGGTGATGACGGCGACTGCGCCGAGCGCCTGAAAAGCAGGAAGGAGAAACGGGCCCGCCGCTGGCTGTTGACCGGGGAGGATCTGACCATCCGGCTGGACTGGGAGCATCTTGTCGATGACGGGCATTTAAGCCGCAAGATCGCCGCCGCCCTTGGGATGGACGAGCCGGACTGTCGGTTCCTGCGGCGTTTCGAACAGAGCCACAACACCATCAATCGTTTGACCAACACCACCGGCAAGGGCTTTTTCGCCCCCTACAGCATGGAGAATTTCTCCTACCTGCCGGGGATGGATCTGGTGATTTTCGCCCTGCTCGATGAAGAGGCCCTTTCAGAAGAAAAACTGCTCACCGGTCTTGAGCGGATCGGCGCCTTCGGTTTCGGCCGTGACGCCTCCACCGGTCTGGGCCGTTTTTTGATTGGCGAGTGTAAGGAGATATCCCGGCCCGATCCGGACGGGGCAAACGCCATCTTTACCCTGTCCCCCTGGGTGCCGGCCCCGGAAGAGTTCGACCAGACCTGGTTTACCCCCTTTACCCGTTTCGGCCGCCACGGCGCCCAGCTTCTCCACACCGGCCGGCCGTTCAAGAACCCGGTGGTCATGGCCGACGAAGGCGCGGTCTTCCGGCCCAGGAAAGCGGAGCAGTTAGGGGGGAAATATTGCGGCCGGGCGGTGACCGGGATCTCCAAGGCCCAGCCCGAGGCGGTATGCCAGGGCTACGCCGTGGCCCTGCCCATGCAATTGCCGGTACAGGAGGGACAATAATGGAGACCAGATATATCAAGCTCACCGTGGCCTCGCCCCTGTCCATCGGCTGTGACGAGGTCTATGAACCCACCGGTTTTGTGGTGGACGAGGAAAACCGCGAACTGATCAGTTTCGAGCCCCACGACTTTCTCGGCATGCTGGACGATCACGCCCTGCGCCAGTTCAGTACCATCTGCGCAAGGGGCAATATTGAATCGCTGCTGGAGTTGATGCAGTTCATGCGCCGCCACCGGGAACACGCCCGGGGTGAACGATGCGAGGTGTCGCCGGAGTTCATCGACCACTACAACCAGGTTTTGAACCTGCCGAAAAACAGGAGAACCATTCAGCAGAACCTGAACAGTTTTCAGATCGGCCGCACCGCCTTCAACCCCCACACCAACCTGCCGGTGATTCCCGGCTCTAGCATCAAGGGGGCGATTCGCACCGCGGTGCTCAACCTGCGCAATAACGGCCGGAAATCGCCGAGTTTCAGAGGGAACCAAGGGCGTGAATTGCAGGAACATCTACTGTCCTACCGCTTCCGGGAGATGTCCACCGACCCCTTCCGCCTGGTCAAGGTCTCCGATTTTGTCCCGGCGGGTGAGTACCGGCGGCGTATTTTATACGCCGTCAATCTGAAGAAACGGCCCAGCGACAAGGATTCAAAAGGGCCGCCCCAGATCCTTGAGGTGATCGAGCCCGGCGCGGTCTTTGTCGGCACCATCACCGTGGCCGCGCCGCCGCCACGCTCCACGATCAGAAAGCCAATTACCTGGGACGAGCTGGCCGGGGCAATGAAAAGTTTTTTCTCCACGGAGAACAGGCGTGAGAACCGGGATTTGGCCGCAATCAGGGCCCCGGAATTGAAGCTGGCCGCTGGGGGCCGGACAATACCCTTCCGGGTCGGCCGCCATTCCGGGGCCGAGTGCGTTACAGTCAACGGTCACCGATCAATTAGAGTCAGCCCGCCGCGGGAAAGAAAGAACCCTAAGTTCAAGGACCACGCCACAACCCTGTGGCTGGCCTCCGCTACAAAAAAACCTTCCCGAACCGCTGGCCTGTCAGCCTTCGGCTGGGTCGGCCTGGACGAGATCAACCCGGAGGAATACGCCGAAGACCGGAAAAAGGCCCGGCGGATGGAGCAGGAGCGTTTGACCGAAATCAGCGACCGGGCCGAGCGGGAGCGCCTCGAGGCCGCGGAGCGGGCCCGGGAAGAGGCGGAAAGGGCCGCCGAGGAGGAGCGCAGGAAAGAGGAAGCCCGCAAGGCGGCGCAGCAGGCCGAGGCTAACAAGGCCGCATGGGAGGAGATGCCGGAACTTGATCGCTATCTTGCCTGTATCCGTAACAATGCCATGGCCCGGGAGTGCGCCCCTGGGGATGCCGCTGATCCGTTGCAAAATATCTGGGCGAAGCTCGACTCCTTTGCAGGGGAAGAACTGCGGCAAATGGCTCAGGCCTTTAAGGAGCGTTTTGAAGCCGATGGTAAGTGGCAGGTAAAGAAAAAGAAGAAGAAACAGTTTGAGAAGGTAAG
>JALWTY010000295.1 GCA_026993265.1 Desulfobacterales bacterium | reverse complement strand
AGATTGATGGGGAGTGAGGCCTCCAATCGGCGAAGCCGATGTAGCCGGCTTTAGCCGTAACCTGAAGCCACCGCCTTTAGGCGGTGGAGTATTCACTGCGCTTGACGATGCGGCGTCAAAATCCGGCTCAAAATGCTCAGTTACCCCATGTAAACCTCGCTTTTTACTCGGCGCATGGCGCCTCGCCCTTCGGGCCGGCAGCATTCTGCCGCCGTTCTCTTCGCTTCGCTCCGAGTCGCCGGATTTTTTCTTGCCTCGTCTGCGCTCGCTACTTTTTTCAACGGGCTGTTAGCGGTGCACGAGTTTATAATCCGTATGGGATGATCGGTCAACTCAATCGGCCACCTGTCCTGTCTGCCGCGCTTCTGCCCCAGACTATCATCCCGTTGAAAAAGACGCCACGGCGGAGCGGGATCGCCGCTGATCCTGGTTGACACAAGGACTGATGCAATATTTTCTGGCCCTGCTTTCTTGACCACTGTTTTTCTTTCATGATTTCTGCTGCATCCTCTCCGGAGATGAGTTAAAATGTTTTCATTGTTGTTGCCTGACAAAATGAGAGTAAAAATCTTCTTATAGCCTGTGTTATTGGTTTTATGAAGAAATAATCATTAATAGGAGTGATTGGAGATGATGATGACTAATTATGAGGGAAGGTTGACTAGGATAGGGGTTTTCTACGATGGCAACTATTTTTCGCATGTAAGCAATTATTATCTGTATCACCATGAGAGAAAGGCGCGGATCAGCATTCAGGGGCTGCATCAGTTTCTGATAAACGAAATATCTACTTCTGAAGATGCCTTGAGCAAGCACTGCCGCATCATTGATGCTCACTATTTCAGGGGGCGTATCAGCGCTTCCGACGCGAAATCCAGGGATGTTCTTTACAAAGAGAGGGTATTTGAAGAAGTGTTGATGCGGGAGGGGGTGGTCACCCATTACCTTCCCCTCTCCGGCGGCGGCGAAAAGGGCATAGACGTGTGGCTTGCCCTCGAGGCGTTCGAGCTTGCCATATACAAGCGTTTCGATGTCGTTGTCCTGATCGCGGGCGATGGCGACTACCTGCCGCTTATAAGGAAGCTGAATACCCTTGGAACCAGGGTCATGGTGCTTGGCTGGGACTTTACCTATGTGGATCAGCAGGGCAACGAGAAGACCACCAGGACCGCCCAGGTTCTGCTCGACGAGGCCACCTATCCGGTGCTGATGAGCAGCATAATCGACGACCGGGCCAGGCGGTCCGAACCGGCCGTCGATAGCCTGTTCGTCAAGGGGCGCTCCGGCGGGCCGAGAAGGCAGCAGGCTTCAGGCCCGGCCGCTGCGGCGGTCATGGAGAAGGGCGACGAGGACGCGCAGACCTCGGCCTTCATGTCCGGCAGGATACAGAACCTGAAGGAGGGGTACGGCTTCATTGCCCCCGACGACGGCGGCGACAACCTGTTCTTCCATTACAGCGATGTTGAAAACTGCGATTTCAACGAGCTGCTCATTGGCGACGAGGTCGTCTACAAGACTGGGCACAGTCAGAAGGGCGCCTGCGCCCGGCATGTCAACCGTAAGGGGCTTTCCGCCATCCTGCCCGAGTCCGGGATGGATGAGTAACCCCGGCCGCGCCGGACCGCTTGCGGCCCGGGCTGCCCGGGTGATGGGCTCGCTTCAATCTTCTGCAGGCGTGTAATTGTGTGCCGGCGGCGTGAAAAGCTCGATATCCTCAGCGATAGCCGTTACACTTTCCGGCCATGGACAGGGATTTTGCCTTCTGGCGCAAAGAGTTCATGCGCTGGCTTGCGCAGGAGAAGGGATACTCGGAGAACACGGTGGAGTCGTACGGCCGTGATCTCGCCGAGTTCGCCGAATTCGCCGCCGCGGCCCCGGTGGACAGGATAGAGGCCGCCTCGGTCCGGGCTTTTGTGCAATCCCTTCACAAGCGCAACCGGCCTGCGTCGGTGGCGCGCAAACTCTCGGCCCTGCGCAGTTTTTTCCGTTTTCTCGTTCGCAGGGAGGTCGTATCCGGCGATCCGGCCGTGGTTGTGGCCATGCCGAAACAGGACCGCCGCATGCCGACTTTTCTAACCGTTGACGAGACCTTCGCCTTGCTCGAGGCCCCGGGCCCGGCCGACCGTTTTCCGCGGCGGGACCGCGCCATCCTTGAGATGCTCTACGGCGCGGGGTTGCGGGTGAGCGAGCTTGTGGGACTCGACCTCGTCCAGGTGGACACGGCCGGAGAAATGGTCAGGGTAATGGGCAAGGGCGGCAAGGAAAGGCTGGTGCCCACGGGCCGGGCCGCGGCCGAGGCGGTCCGCGCCTGGATGGCGGAACGGGAAACGATACTCGCCAGGGCCGCCGGACGCGGCAGACAGGGAAACGCTGCCGCCCTGTTTCTCAACCAGCAGGGCGGCAGGATGAGCGTCAGGAGCGTTGAGAGGCTGGTGGAACGCTACGCCGTTCGGGCCGGGATCGCGGCCCGGGTCACGCCCCACAGCCTGCGCCATTCCTTTGCCACCCATCTGCTCGAGATGGGCGCGGATCTGCGGGTGGTGCAGGAGCTTCTCGGCCACGCCTCC
>JALWTY010000294.1 GCA_026993265.1 Desulfobacterales bacterium | reverse complement strand
CTAGTACGCGGCGCGGGCTTCTTCCTTGCATCCGGGGCGCCCTGCAACCAGATACCCGATGCGTAAGGTTGCGGATTCGGCATGCGAAGGAGCACCCCCGTAATCACTTGCAACACTTCAACCCCGACCGGAGGGAAATCATGAAAAGACACGCGCCAACTGCTATCGTTTTCGCGGCCCTGCTCCTCGTTCTCTTTGCCGCGGCCCGGCCCGCGGCCGCCCTTTCCGCCCGCGGGATCATGGAAAAGGTCGACGCCCGCGACGACGGCGACAACATGACCGCAGACGTGAAGATGATCCTCATCGACCGCCTGAATCACAAACGGGTCCGGAAGATGAAGGTTTTTGTCAAGGACAAGGGCCGCGACACCTGGAAGATGCAGTTCTTCCTCTCGCCCGCCGACGTCCGCGACACCGCCTTTCTCACCTATGACTACTACGAGGGCGGCCGCGACGACGACCAGTGGCTCTACCTGCCGGACCTGCACAAGACCAAGCGCATCGCCACCTCGGACAAGTCCTCCTCGTTCATGGGCTCGGATTTCTCCTACGCCGACATGACCCGCCGGGTGCTGGACGAGTGGAAGTACCGGCTTATCAAGGAAGGCGAGGTGAACGGCCACCGTGTCTGGCTCATCGAGGCGGTTCCGGTGAGCCGGGCGGTGGAGGACCGCTACGGCTACCTGAAATCGGTGCTCTTCATCCGCCAGGACATCTTCATGGGGGTGCGGGCAGTGCACTGGCTCAAGGAGGGAAAGAAGATAAAATACCAGGAGAACCGCGGGATAAGAAAGATAGACGGGGTGTGGATCGCAACCGAACTGCACATGAAGACCACCAAGAACCGCCACACCTTGCACCGGACGGTGATGGAGTATTCCAACGTGCGTTTCAACCAGAACCTGCCAGACTCCATGTTCACGGTCCGCAGGCTGGAAAAGGGGATGTAGGCGGATGGGCGTTAAAGGCGCATTCATCGCGGCGGCGCTGACCGCGTTCCTGTGGCAGGGCGCGGCCGCGGCCGACGAGCTTGCCGACGCGCTCTCCGGTTTCGACGCCCCGGCGGAAGAGGCCGCGGGCCAGGCTCCGGATGCGGGGCTCGACGAGGTGTTGTCCGGGTTCGGTGATTCCGGCGGGGAAGATGTGGGGGCGGCGGTTGAGGAAAAACGGTTGCCGCAATGGCTCGATCCCTTTGGTTCGGTTTCCCTTGCCGGGTCGTGGAACTACGCCCATCACGCCCCGGAAGCGGGGGAAACCGATTACCGCGGGCTTTCCATGCTGAAGCTCACCCTGGCCGCGGGCGTTGACCTGAAGGGAGACCGGTGGCGGGCAAGGCTGAGCGGCCACGGCTTCTACGACGCGGCCTGGGAACTCCAGGGCCGCGATCAGTACGCGGATGGATTTCTTGACGAATACGAAAAGGAGCTTGAGGTCGACGAGGCTTACATCTCGGGCAGCCTTACCGGCAGCCTCGACCTCAAGGCGGGCCGCCAGGTGGTGGTCTGGGGCAAGGCGGACAACGTCCGGGTCACCGACGTGCTGAACCCGCTCGACAACCGCACTCCGGGCATGACCGATATAAAATACCGCCGCCTGCCGGTGACCATGAGCAAACTCGACTACTATGCCGGTGACTGGAACCTGAGCGGTATCGTCATTCACGAGGTCCGTTTCGACAAGGTTCCGGTCTACAACAGCGAGTTCTATCCGGGAAACGCGCCCGCGCCGCCCGAAGAGGTTCCCTCTGACTTTTCCCGCCACAACCAGCAGTACGGTCTGGCCGCAAACGGCCTTTTCCGCGGCTGGGATTTCTCCGCTTACCAAGCCTGGATATTCGACCCGAGGGGCCATGTGAGCCTCGAATCGGGTGCGGCCAGGCTGGTGCACGACCGCGTATCCATGACCGGGATGACCGCCAACCTGGCGTCCGGCAACTGGCTGGTCAAGGCCGAGGCCGCCTGGTGGCGCGGGCTCCGGTTCGCTACGGTCCCGGGCGGGGAGTTCGAGCGGTTCGACTTGATGGCCGGGCTCGAGTACACCGGTTTTTCCGAGACCGTGCTGTCGCTTGAAAGCGTCAACCGCCACATCGCCGGATTCGACGACCGCATGCGGCAGGCGCCGGACCATGCCCGGCGCGACCTGCTCCAGACCGCTTTCCTGGCGAGCCGCGATTATGCCAACGACACCGTAACCGTGAAAATCCTCTGCACCGTGTTCGGAACCCACGCCGAGGACGGCGCCTTTGAACGGCTGCAGGTGGATTACGACCTCTCCGACCACGCCACTGTCACCATCGGCGCGGTGCTGTACCAGGCCGGCGACCAGATCGCCTTCAGTGACATCGGCGCAAGCGACCGTATTTTCATGGAATATAAATGGGCCTTCTGATCCGTGTCCTGCTTTCCGGCGCGGCCCTGGTTGCCGCGTTTCTCCCGGTTCCGGCCGCGGCCGCTCCTTTCAGCGGCGGCAACCTTTCTCCCTTTGCCCTGGCGCGCCAGCCGGGCGCTTTTGCCTGCGGCCGGGTGATGGAGGCGGGCCAGGCCGGTTTTTCCCTTGAGGCGTCGGTTGCCAACAGTTTCACCGTCTCGGCCGCCGGCAACGAGGCCGTGGTCATCGACGGCGAGACCGTGCGGACGATCCTTTCCCTGCGTTACGGCCTTGGCCGCGGCCTGGAGGCCGGGGCCGAGATCCCCTGGATAAGCCATTCCGGCGGCGGACTCGACGGCTTTATCGAGGACTGGCACGATTTCTGGGGGCTTCCCGACGGCGGCCGGCCGGGGCGGGAGCGTAACCGGCTCGAGTTTTCCTACAGGAGAGACGGCCGGGAACTGGCCCGGCTCGACCGGCGCAGCTCCGGCCTGGGCGATGTCATGCTGACCGGCGGCTGGCGGTTCTGGGAGGGCGCGGCAGGCGCGGCCGCGGCGGTGCGGGGCTCGCTCAGGCTGCCCACCGGCAGGGCCGGGGACTTCACCGGCGGCGGCACCGGCCTGTCCCTGTGGCTTGCGGGCGAGACCGGCCGGCGGGGGGATGCGGAATGGTCCGCCCGCGCCGGGGTGAGTTTCCCGGGCAGCGGCGGCGTTCTCGACGGGATCAGGCGGGACGTTGCCTTCTTTGCCGCGGCCGGATGCGAGTTTTTCCTTTTGCCGCGGTTGTCGGCGGTTGTCCAGGCGGAGTTCAGCCAGCCGTACTATCACAGCGCCCTCACCGAGCTGGGCGCGGACTCCGGGGTGCTCGTCTACGGGCTGCGCCACCGTTTCGCCGGTGGAGCGGCTCTGGAGGTGGGCATGAGCGAGGACATCGTCGTGGACACCGCCCCGGACGTGGTCTTCTTCCTCTCCCTGTCGCTCACTCCGGCCTTCCGACCGCGGCCAGATAGACAACCCCCTCCTCGATCCCGTCGGCATTGACGATTCCGTTCATCTCCGCGTCGAAGAAGGCGGCCACCGGACAGGCGGCAAGGCCCAGGTCCTCGGCCGCGAGCAGGAGGTTCTCGCAGGCGTGGCCCGCGTCCATGCAGATGTAGCGCATGGCCCGGTCCCCGTACTTGGCCATGCAGCGGCGGAACACGGCCGAGAACACGACCACCGCCGCGGCCCGGTTGACGAACTCCTGGTGGATGGCGGCCCGGGCGAGCCGTTCGCCGATGTGTCCTTCCTCCATCAGCTCCAGGGCGAACCCGCGCACGTCCAGGTGGTAGAGGCCCGGGGCGAGGCCATCCACCCGGTTTGCGGCCACGTAGGTCTCGAGCGGGTGCAGGGCCCCGGCCGATGGCGCGGTGCGCAGGAGAAAGGGCCCGGCCTCGGCCGTGACCCCCTGGGCGGCCCAGAGCAGGGCCGCGAGCTCGGCATCGGTTATGGGCTCCTTGCGGTAACGCCGGCGGGAGCGCCGCCGGGCCAGGGCCCGCCAGAGGCCGTTGTCCAGGCCTTCGGGCAGGGTGAGCTTGTGTTTTTCCGCCTCCGGCAGCGTTTTGGTGTGGGCGGCGGGGGCGATCCCGGGCCGCCGGTGTCCGATCAGCTGTTCCCGGTCGAACATGGTCTCGCGGTAGTAACGGTGGCCGGCGTTTTTTTCCAGATCACTCATCTCGTTTGCTCCTCATGACAGATGGACTCGTAAAAACGGCATCCTGCCGTTTTTACGAGTCCATCACAGGCTCGCCCGCACGAGCTGATCGGCGAGGTTCAGGAAGGGGGCGAGCAGCCGCGGCAGGATCCCGGTGTAAAAGAGGACAAGGAGGATAATGAAGCCGAAGGGCGCAAGCCGGGCGTAGCCCCGGGCCAGGTCCGCGGGCAGGATGCGCATGAGGAGTTCGCTGCCGTCCAGCGGCGGGATCGGCACCAGGTTGAAGACCGCGAGCACGATGTTTATCCACACCGAGGCCGCGGCCATGTTCACCGCCGGGTACACGAAGGATTGCGGCAGGATTCCGGCCGTGAGCGCAAGCATTCTGAGAACCGCGGCGCTGGCCGCGGCGAGCAGGAGGTTGGCCGCCGGACCGGCCAGGGAGACGTAGAGCATGTCCCGGGCCGGGTTGTTCAGCCTGGCCGGGTTCACCGGCACCGGTCTGGCCCAGCCGATCTTGACGATGAAGAAGGCGATGACCCCGATAGGGTCCAGGTGGCGCAAGGGGTTCATGCTCAGCCGGCCCGCGTCGCGGGCGGTGGTGTCGCCCAGGCGGAAGGCCGCGTAACCGTGGGCGAACTCGTGAAAGGTGATCGCCAGGAGAAACGGCGGGGTGAGCAGAAGAAACTCCAGTATCCTGTGACGCATGTCGTTTTTCTCCCTGATGACGAGGCGCCCTTGCGGGGCGTTTTCAGAAGTCAGAAGCCGGAAGCCGGAAGCCGGTAAGCGGATGCGGCCTTCGGCCGCGGCCGTTTGCATGGTTAATGCTCTGAATCACCAAGCCCCTAACCCCCTAAACCCCTAATCTGTCTCGACCACTCACGGATTCATGACTGTCTCCTGTCCCCTGTCCCCTGTCCCCTGTACCGCGCCACCGGGTAGTGGCGTCTCAGGAAGGCGATCTCGTCCTCGCGGCTCTTGAGGACGCCGTCGAGCCGTTCGGCGAGGAGGCGGTCGAGGATGCGGCGGTACACCGGCCCGGGGGGGTATCCCAGGGCGAGGAGGTCGTCGCCGTTGAGCTCCGGTTTGACCCGGCGGAGGTAGGCCACGTGGTTGGATACCGCCTTCTTGGCCTCGTGGCGGTGGACGAATCCCATGAGGAAGAGGAGCCCCTCGATCTCCAGGGGGGCGAGCAGCCGGTGGACGGCGCTCGGCCGTTCCGGCGGCCGGCGGGAAAAGGATCGCAGGATGCGGGAGACCTGTTTGCGGGTGGCGAGCAGGGGTTTTTTGTGTTTCTCCGGCACCGCGAAGCTGCGGCAGAACTGCTCCACCTGCCTGATGGTGAGCCGGCTGGTCAGGGCGAGGAGGAAGACGAACCAGCGCCGCACGGTCTCGTTCTGGTAAAGGAGGTGGTGCCAGTTCAGGGCCTGGGCGGTGTGGTCGAGGATGCGGCGCAGGGTGGGGTCGAGCTCCAGGGCCGGGTGGATGAAACGGAGCAGGTCGAACCCGGCCAGGCGGTTTATGGCCCGCACCGGGTCGTCCTCGGAGAGGATGTGCTTGAGCTCGCCGAAGAAACGGAAACCCATGCGGCTGCGGCGTTTCTTCTCCTCCTCCGAGCGGGGCGCGGCCAGGGAGGCGAACAGGTCCATCCGCACCGCGCTCTTTATCAGCCGCCGGGTGTGGCTGCCGATGGTGAAGCCCAGGCGCTGCTCGAAGCGCACCGCCCGGAAGATGCGGGTGGGGTCCTCGACGAAGCTGAGGTTGTGGAGGACCCGGATCTTGCGGTCGCGCAGGTCGCCCATACAGTTGAAGAAGTCCACCAGGATGCCGAAGCGTTCCGGGTTCAGGTGGACGGCCATGGCGTTGACCGTGAAGTCCCGGCGGTAGAGATCGAGCTTGATCGAGCTCTTTTCCACCGTGGGCATGGCTCCGGGGTGCTCGTAGTACTCGAGCCGGGCCGTGGCCACGTCCAGTTTGCTCCCGTCCGGGAGCTTGACCACCGCGGTCTTGAACTTCTCGTGGGCCCGGACCTCGCCGCCGAGCTCGGCCGCGATCGTCTCCGCCAGGCGGATGCCGTCGCCCTCCACCACCACGTCGAGGTCCAGGTTGCGCCGCCGCAGGAGCAGGTCGCGGACGAAACCGCCCACGGCAAAGGCCTCCATCCCGGCCCGGGCCGCGATCTCCCCCACCCGCCGCAGAAGGAGGATGGTCTCCCGTTCGTGCATCTCCAGAAGCAGCGGGGTGAGGTTGCGGTCCTTTGCCCCCTGGTCGGCCTCGGCGCCGGGGTCCGGGGCCAGCTTGCGGCGGACGACCGGCTCGTCCACCATGAGGTTGAGCAGATCGGTGCGGGTGATGACGCCTGCCAGGCGGCCGTTCTCCACCACCGGCAGGAACCGCTGCCGCCGGCGGACGACGATCTCCTGGATCTCCTCCAGCTCCGCCTCCGGTCCCACGCTGGTGAACTCGGTGCTCATGTACTCGCTCACCGGCCGGTCGCCGAGGCCGTGGTAGATGGCCTTGCCGGTCATCCGCCTGGAGATCATCCCCAGCATGCGGCCCTTTTCGTCCACCACCGGGAGCACGGTGATGTTGTAGCGGTCGATCTTGCGGTTGGCCAGGCGGATGGGCTTGTCCGGCCGGGTGGTTATGGGCGGGGCGCTCATCAGCTCCCGGGCCCGGCCCGGCCGCCGGACCTGGCGGGAGAGAATGGCGAGCAGCCGTTCCTCGGCCTCGATCAGGGTCATGTCGCGGACCGAGGCGCTGGCCGCCTCGGCATGGCCGCCGCCGCCGAACTCGGTGGCGATGCGGCCGGCGTTGACCTCGGCCACCCGGCTTCTGGCGATGAGGTAGGTCCGTTCCCCCATCCGGGCCAGGGCGAAGAGGTTGTCCAGGTTCTCCATGTCCATAAGCCGGCGGACGATGACCGCGAACTCGTCCACGTACTCGTGCAGCTCGATCCGGGCGAGGTTGACCGTGACCTGGTTGATGGTGTAGGTGGTCAGGGCCTCGAGGAGCTCGTTGAGCAGCCGCACTTGGCGGGAGTCCATCTCCCGGCTCAGGAAACGGGCCGGACCGGCTTGGTCGGCGCCGTGGCCGAGGAGCCAGGCCGCGGCCTCGAGGTCGGCCGCGGTGGTGGACTCGAAGGTGAACGAGCCGGTGTCCTCGTGGATGGCGAGGTAGAGGAGGCTCGCCTCGAAGGGGTCCGGGGTGATGCCCCGTTCCCGGAAGAGCTGGCAGAACAGGGTGGCGGTGGCCCCGAGCGGCCGGACCTCCTCGTGGTGGCCGCGGATCGCGCCGCCGCTTTCCGGGTGGTGGTCGTAGAGGTACACCGTGACCCCGGACCGGTCGAGGCAGCGGGCGAACATCCCGATCCGGCCGCTCTGGCGGGTATCGACCACGATCAGGCGGCGGATCTTTTCCGGATCTATGGTCCGGGCCCGGCGGAACTCGGGCGGAGAGGGCATGGTGGCGAGGTATTCGCGCACCGGTTTCTCCAGCGAGCCGGGAAAGGATATCACCGCCTTCGGGTGCAGCCTTCTCGCCGCGACCGCTGCGGCCAGGGCGTCGAAATCGGCGTTTTTATGGGTGGTGATGACGTCCATTCTCGAGGAAGGCGGGGCGCGGGTCACATCACAGGCGCGGGAAATCTTTTCTCTGGAGTCTACCTTGTCCGCCAACCAGGCGGCAAGTCAATTGACAGCCCGTTGAGGTTGAAAAAGCCGCGCTCGATGCCCCCGTTTCCGGCGGGCTGTTTACCCCCGCGGGTGAAAGCGCCGGTGGATGTCGCGCAGCCTGCCGCTGTCCACGTGGGTGTATATCTGGGTGGTGGCGATGTCGGAGTGGCCCAGCATCATCTGCACCGAGCGCAGGTCGGCCCCGCCCGCGAGCAGATGGGTGGCAAAGGAGTGGCGCAGGGTGTGGGGCGAGACTTTTTTTCCTATTCCGCACGCGGCCACCATCTGCTTGATTATCTGCCAGAAACGCACCCTGGTCATGGCCGAGCCGTTACGGGTGATAAACAGGTGATTGCTGCGTTTCCCCTTGAGAAGACGCGGCCTGCCCTCGTTCAGCCAGGCGGAGAGCCTTTCCGCCGCCGCCTCGCCGAACGGCACCAGCCGTTCCTTGTTCCCCTTGCCGATGACCCGCAGCCGTCCGGCCGGGATGTTGACCGCGGCCGCGGGCAGGTTGACCAGCTCGCTCACCCGCAGGCCGCTGGCGTAGAGGAGGTGAAGCATGGCCGCGTTGCGCAGCCCCAGGGGAGAGGGCCCGGCGGCGGCGGCGAGCAGGCGGCTGACCTCGTCAACGCTCAGGGTGTCGGGGAGATGGCGTCTCGGTTTGGGCAGGTCGATGTGGCGCAGGGGGTCGGCGGCGATGAACCCCTCCCCGGCGAGGAAACGGAAAAAGGCCCGCAGGGCCGATATCCGCCGCGCGTTGGAACGCAGGGCCACGCCCCGGCCGAGACAGTGGGCGAGAAACCCGCGCACGTGGTCCGGGGTCACCGCCTCGAGGGAACGGATGCCTTTGCCGTGCAGGTAGTCGAGGAAGAAAAAAATATCCGCCTGGTAGGCGGATACGGTGTTGGCCGCGAGCCGGCGCTCCGCGGCCAGGTATTGCAGGAAGGCGTCAAGGGCGGCCGCGGTGCGCGCAGAGATGCGGTCACGGTCGCCCTGGTCCATAATCAGTCCCTTGCCATCCGCTGCATGAGCTTGCGCAGCTTGCGCCTGCTCTCCGCCTCCTTGCGGCGGCGGCGGACGCTGGGCTTCTCGTAGTACTCGCGGCGCTTGAGTTCCTTCTTCAGGCCGTCGAGCTGCAGTTTCTTTTTCAAGAGCCTGATGGCCTGCTCCAGATCGCCTCTGACCTCTACTCCAATCATGGTTTCTCCTGTTTTGCGGCAAAAATAAGAACGCTGATCCGACAAGAAGGGCTTTATAACGTGAGGCGCGGGGGCTGTCAAGTTTTTCAGCCCCCCCTACTCCAGAACTTTTCCCGGGTTCATTATTCCTGCCGGATCGAAGGCTTTTTTTATCGCGGCCATGAGGTCGAGGGCCCGGGGGCTCGCCTCTTCGGGCAAAAACTCCATCTTGCTGAGCCCGATTCCGTGTTCGCCGGTGATGGTGCCGCCCATGGCCACGACCCTGGCAAAGAGTTTTTTTCTGGCCTCAGCCCCGGCCTCCTTCTGCCCGGGGTCGCTGCGGTCGATCATGATGTTGACGTGGAGGTTGCCGTCGCCCGCGTGGCCGAAGGTGAAGACCGGGATGGCGAGTTCGCGGCCGAGGGCGTGGACGAAGTCCACCAGCTCCGGGATCCTTTTTCTCGGCACCACCACGTCCTCGTTGATCTTGTCCGGGTTCAGGCGGAAGGAGGCGGGCGAGAGCGAGCGCCGCGCGGCCCGCAGCCTTTCGGCCTCGTCCTCGTCTGCGGCCCGGAAGAGCTCCGTCACCCCGGCGCGGTCCTTCAGAAAGACGGACAGTCTTTTTTCCTCGAGCGCCACGGTTTCCGGGTCGCCGTCCAGTTCTACGAGCAGCAGGGATTCGTCTGCGGCCGGGGGGCGGGGCAGCTTTTCGGCCACGAGGCGGGCCGCGGTCTGGTCCATGAACTCGAGGGCGCAGGGGACGACCTGTTCGAGCAGCGGCGCGACCAGGGAGGCCGCGGCCGTGGCGGAACGGGCGAACACCAGGAGCGTGGCCCTGGCCCTGGGCAGGGGGGCCAGGGTCAGGGTCAGGCCGGTGAACAGGGCCAGGGTGCCCTCGGAGCCCACCAGCAGGCGGCAGAGGTCATATCCGGCCACGCCCTTGGCCGTTTCGGTTCCGGCCTCGAGCGTGCTTCCGTCCGGCAGCACCGCGGTGATGGCGCGGACGTAGTCGCGGGTGACCCCGTACTTGACCGCGCTCGGCCCGCCCGCGCCGGTGGCCACATTGCCGCCGATGGTGCAGAAACGGAAACTGGCCGGGTCGGGAGGGTAGTAGAGGCCGCAGGCGGCCGCCTCCGCCTTGAGGTCGGCGTTTATCACTCCCGGCTCCACCCGGGCGGTGTGGTTGTCCTGGTCTATGCCGGTGATGCGGTTCATCCGCGCAAGCGATACCGTCAGCCCGCCGCGGACGGCGACCGCGCCGCCGCAGACGCCGCTGCCCGCGCCCCGGGGCACCACCGGCAGGGCATGGGCCGCGGCGATCTTCATCACCCGCACCACCTCCTCGTGACTCTGCGGCAGGACGACCGCGTCCGGCATGCCTTCGTGGTTTGAAGCGTCGCGGCTGTAGACCGCCAGTTCGGCCGGGTCGGTCAGCAGGTTGTCCCGGCCGAGGATGGCGCGCAGTTCTCTTATGGCCTTGCGAGGGATTTTCATCTGGGGTGTTGACGGCGATGGCATTAAGGTGTCATGAAGACGGTAAACCGTAAATCATCAACCGTAAACCTCTAACTCGGAAACATCGCGATGAAGAAGAGACTGCGGGTGGCCCTGATCGCGGGCGGCCGGTCGGGCGAGCGGGAGGTGTCGCTCGCCGGGGCCCGGGGGGTGGAAGAGAACCTGAACCCGGAACGTTATGAGGTGGTCCGTTACGATCCGGCCACCGATCTGGCCCGGCTGGCCGCGGACAGCGGCGATATAGACGTGGCCTTCATACTCCTGCATGGCCCTTTTGGCGAGGACGGCACCATGCAGGGATTTCTCGACATGCTGGGGATTCCCTACCAGGGCTCGGGGGTGCTGGGCAGCGCCATGGCCATGGACAAGGAAGTGGCCAAGACCGTCTACCGCGCGGCCGGACTTTCCACCCCGGACTGGCGGATGCTTGTGGCGGGAGAGGCGGTTGACGTGGACGCGGCCGCGGCGGATATCGGCATGCCGCTGGTGGTCAAGCCGGTGGGACAGGGCTCGAGCTTGGGGATGAGCATCGTCCGGGACAAAACAGGCCTTGCCGCTGCCGTGGCCCGCGCCTTTGAACACGGAGACCGGGTGATGCTCGAGCGCTTCGTCAAGGGCCGCGAGATCACCGTCGGCGTCCTAGGCAACGACGATCCCGTGGCCCTGCCGCTGGTGGAGATCATCCCCGGCGACGGGTTCGAGTTCTTCGACTACGAGGCCAAGTACACTCCGGGTGCCAGCCGCGAGATCTGCCCGGCCGAGATCGAGGCGGAGATCGCGGCCAGGGCGCAGGAGATGGGAATAACCGCCCACCGGGCCCTGAAGCTTTCCGGCTACAGCCGCACCGACATGCTGGTGGACGATACTGGAGAAATCTTTGTGATCGAGACCAACACCATTCCCGGCATGACCCCCACCAGCCTCTTTCCCCAGGCTGCGGCCGCGGCCGGGCTCGATTTCTCCGCCCTTCTCGACCGGCTGATAGAGCTGGCCCTTCAGGAGACAGGGGACAGGAGACAGGAGACAGACAGGGGCCGGGCCGTTTTTTAAGAAAAAAATCAGCCCTGGAAGCGGTTTTCGAAATAGGGGGCCAGCACCTCCGGGATCATCACCTGGCCGTCCGCGGTCTGAAAATTTTCGAATATGGCCGCGAGCGTCCGGCCCACGGCCAGGCCGGAGCCGTTCAGGGTGTGGACCAGGCGGCTCTTCCCTCCCTCCTTCGGGCGGTAGCGGATGGGGCCGCGCCGGGCCTGAAAGTCGGTGAAACTGGAGCAGGACGATATCTCCCGGTACTTGTTCTGGGCCGGCATCCAGACCTCGATGTCGTAGGTCTTGGTGGCCGAAAATCCCAGGTCGCCGCTGCACAGCTGCACCACCCGGTAGGGAAGACCGAGGAGCTGGAGCACCTCTTCCGCGTCGGCGAGCAGGCTTTCAAGCTCCTCTTCGGAATCCTCGGGCCTGGTGAACTTGACCAGCTCCACCTTGTCGAACTGGTGCTGACGGATCAGCCCCCGGGTGTCCTTGCCGTAGGAACCGGCCTCGGAGCGGAAGCAGGGGGTGTAGGCGCAGTATTTCAGCGGCAGATCCTTTTCCGCCAATGTCTCGTCACGGTGGAGGTTGGTCACCGGCACCTCGGCGGTGGGGATCAGCCACAGCTCCCGGTCGCTCACCTCGGTCCTGAACAGGTCGTCTGCGAACTTGGGCAGCTGGCCGGTGGCGGTCATGGTCTCGGTGGTGACCAGGAATGGCGGCAGCACCTCGCGGTAACCGTGTTTCTGGGTGTGAAGGTCGAGCATGAAGTTGATGAGGGCCCTCTCGAGCCGGGAGGCGAAGCCGGAAAGGACCGCGAACCTGGCCCCGGAGAGTTTGGCGGCCCGCTCGAAATCGATCACCCCCAGGCTTTCCCCGATCTCGTAATGGGCCTTGGGGGGGAAATCGAACCGGGTCGGCTCGCCCCAGGTCCTGACCGTGGGGTTGTCGCTGTCGTCCACGCCCTCGGGCACGGATGGATGACAGATGTTGGGCAGCGACATGACGATGCCGTTCATCTCCTCCTCCACCCGGGAGATCTCCGCCTCGAGCTCCTTGATCCGCTCGCCCACGCCGCGCATCTCCGCCATGAGCGCGTCCGCGTCGCCGCCGCTTTTCTTGAGCGCGCCGATCTCCTTCGACACCGTCTTGCGCCGGTTGCGCAGGGACTCGGACTCGGTCAAAAGCTCCCGCCTCCTGCGGTCGAGTTCGAGAAACTCGTCGAGACGGTCCTCCTCGATGTGCCTTTTCCGCAAGTTTTCGCGGACGATACCGGGATTCTCCCGGATGAATCTCAGTTCGAGCATTTTTTTCCTTTTTCTGGCTTCTGTCCTCTGGCTTCTGGCTTCTGGTATTCATATCATGGCCGCGCCGCTTCGGGCAAGGGCGGTATCGGGTGTTTTTCAGGTGGGCAAGTTGCGATTGACAACCCTGGTGCGCCGGTCTATCATTGCCTGACCTATTGAATGTGTACCAATGCGATGACAGGGGGGATGATGCGGTTTCTCTTCTTTTTTCTTTTCCTGGTTACAGCCGCGGTCGCGCCTGCGGCTCCGGCCGCGGCCAACTGCATGGCCGGCGGCTGTCATCCGGAGATCGCCTCCCTGCGTTACATGCACGGGCCGGTGGGGGCGGAGTTCGCGGGAGTAAAGGGCTGCGAGGCCTGTCATGAAGCGGCCGGCCGCGCCTGCCGCCCTGGAAAGGGAGGCGAGTGGCGCATCAGGAAGGGAAAGCTCTGCGGCACCTGTCACGGGGCCGGCACCTCAACCGTCCATTCCCGTTCCAAGAAAAAGTGCCTTTCCTGCCACAATCCCCACGGTTCAGCCAAGAGCCCGGTCTTTCTACTGAAACCGTGAGCGTCCGGTGTCAGCCCGTTGCCAAATGCTCACGGATTCAGGTTCTCCGCCGAGATCAGCCGTTCAAGATCTTCCGGCCGGTTGACGTTGGCGAAGATCAGCGGATCCGGATCGATATCCGCCACCTCGGCCGCCGGGATCGTCTGCACCCCGGCAAGGGTGGCGAGCCTTCTTATCGCCAGATCGTTCCGGTCCAGCATGGCGCGGATTTCGGCGAGCATGCTGCGGTGGTAGATGGCGCACAGCGGCTCCGGCCCCTGCGGCCCTTCAGGAATCACGGCCCGGAAACCGTTTTTCACCCGTATTAGGTGGCGCAAGAGCCTAACGGAAAGGCAGGGCATGTCGCAGGCGGCGAGCAGCACCCACTGGGTGGCGGCGGCGAGCGCCGCCTCGAGCCCTGCGAGCGGCCCCTTTCCCGGCCGCAGGTCAGGCGTGTGTTCGAGCCCGAGAAAGGAGTATGGTTCAGGATCGTTGGCGAGCAGGATGACATGGCCGCAGGTTGCGGTCAGGGCCGTGGCCGCCTTTTCGATCAGGGGACGGCCGTTCCAGTCGGCAAGGCTTTTGTCGCGGCCGAAGCGGCGGCTTTCCCCGCCGGCCAAAAGGGCGCCGGTGATGTCATTTTTCATGCCGGATGCGGAGCACCGTTTCCTTGGGATCGCCACAGCCCTTGAGGGAGGCGATCATCCCTAGCACCGTGTTTTCGATGAACGAGGCGACAAAGCGGTTGAGCTCGATCTCACGGCCGTTGACCTCGAGTGATACCGCAGGGGCGTCTGTCTTGCCGGTACGGCCCGCATTTTTGCGACTGCGGCATCTTTTGCCCTTTGCGGCCGTTTTCATCCATCCGGCGATGAACTCGGCGATCGGCCTGGGGTCGTGCATGTCAAAGCAGGGCAGCCCCTCGGCCTCGCCCGCTACCGTGGCGATCCATGATTCGTCCGGCTCGGGCTGGTCGGGCCGGTGGGGCCAGATGATGCCGATCTTCGGAAACGGTCCCTGTTTGTAGCCCTCGGTCAGCACCAGGTCTACCCGGCCCGACATCTGCCGCTCGACTATATCATGGGGATCTTCCTCGCCGCCTGAGGTGACTGCGTTCACGTCCGGGCCGGAGAGCACCGTCACCTCGGCCCCGGCCTCGCGCAGCAGGAAGGTATCCTTGCCGGGTTTGTCTATCCTGCCACCGCGGTGGCCGTGGTGCTTGATCACGCCCACCCGCAGCCCCATGCCCTTGAGCACCGGGATCAGGTGGGTAAGCAGCATGGTCTTGCCGCTTCCCGAGGTTCCGACGATGGAGATCACCGGGGGCTGCGCGCCCCCATTTTTGTCTACTGCCATATCAGCCAATGCCGTTCTCTTTTTGATCCTGAAACCGTGAAGGCTTCGCGTCGCTGTCGGGCGGCCGTTTGATCTGTCCGTTTGCGGTTCCGCCGATCCTTCTTACTGGTAGCCGGACGTCAGGGCGACAACCGCCGGTCGCTTTCACAGCCCGTTGAAAAATTACTGCGCTTTGATGATGCTGCGTCAGAATCCGGCTCAAAATGCTTACTTACCCCACGTAAACTGCGCTTTCAGCCCGGAGGCCACTGCATGGCCCTGCCGCCGAGGACATGCAGGTGAATGTGAAACACGGTTTGGCCTGCGCCCGCGCCGTTGTTGAACACCAGGCGGTAGTCATCTATTCCTTCCTGCCTGGCCACCTCGCCCGCCACCCTGATGAGATGGCCGGCAAGGGCTTCGTCCCCTGCCGTGACAGCGGCCGGGGCGTCGAGGTGTTTTTTGGGTATAACGAGGCAATGCACCGGCGCCTGGGGATTTATGTCCCTGAAGGCGAGCGTCTGGTCGTCCTCGTAGACCTTGTCAGCCGGGATTTCGCCGGCCGCTATCTTGCAGAACAGGCAGTCTTCGCTCATGTTCCCGTCCCCCTTGTTGTTGGTTCCCGTGGAAAACGCCGTCAGGTTAGCAAAATTGCGGCCTTGAGGCAAAAGGAAAAGTATCTCGCCTGAGGCCGGTCTTTCCGTTAATATTCATGGATATGGACGGCTGCTCGGGTCTGCGGCCGGATGACGGTTCATGACGCGCGGGGAGGTATGATGACCCGGATACTCTATCAAGGAAAAAAGGAAATGCTCGGTGAGATGCTGGTCAACAGCGGCAAGATCGAGCGTCTCGAGCTCGAGCGGGCCCTGTCGCACCAGTCCGAGGTTACGAGCCGTATCGGCGAGATCCTCGTGACCCTTGGCTTTGTCAGCGAGGAGGGGCTTATCGACACCCTGGCCGAGCAGCTTGATCTGGAGATATACCATCCAGCCGAGGGCGACGAGTTCGTCCGTCCCCAGGCGAGCGACGACTTCATCCGCGCCCATCCTTTTCTTCTGGTGCGCCGCGGCGAACGGATGATCCTGGTAAGCGCCAACCCCCTGGACGGCGATCTGGTCCAGGCCGCGGATCTCATCTGCGGCGAGTCCTGGCAGATGCAGCTCGCCCCCGAGAGCGAGGTCAAGAAGTTGGTGGACGAGCGTTACGGCATCAGCAACTTCGCGGCCGATTCGGCCCTGGCCGTGGACGAGTCGGACATCGACCGGCTCAAGGACATGGCCAGTGAAGCGCCGGTGATAAAATACGTCAACTCCCTGATCGACACCGCGGTCAGCCGCCGGGCCAGCGACATCCACCTCGAGCCGGACCCGGCCGGGCTGCTCGTGCGGCTGCGGATCGACGGCATCCTCCACGAGCTTGAGCGTCCGCCCCATTCCATGCAGGCTGCGATAATTTCGCGGACCAAGCTGCTCGCCTCCCTCGACATCGCCGAGCGCCGCCTGCCCCAGGACGGCAAGATCTCCATGCGCATCTCCGGCAAGGAGATCGACCTCAGGGTGGCGACCATGCCCACGGTCTACGGCGAGGGCGTGGTCATCCGCATCCTCGAGAAGGGATCGGTCATCCTCGACCTATCCGAGCTCGGCATGCCCGAAGGGGTGAGAAATGATTTTGAACAACTCATCCGTCAGCCCGACGGCATTATCCTGGTCACCGGCCCGACAGGCAGCGGCAAGACCACCACCCTCTACTGCGCCCTGCACCAGATAAGCGACGTCACCAACAAGATCATCACCATCGAGGATCCGGTCGAGTATCAGCTCAAGGGCATAAACCAGATTCAGGTCAAACCAGAGATAGACCTCACCTTTGCCAAGGGGCTGCGCTCCATCGTCCGCCAGGACCCGGACGTGATCATGGTCGGCGAGATCCGCGATCTCGAAACCGCCGAGATCGCGGTGCAGTCCTCCCTCACCGGCCATCTGGTTTTTTCCACCCTGCACACCAACGACGCGGTCAGCGCGGTCACCAGGCTCGTTGACCTGGGAGTGGAGCGTTTCCTGCTGGTCTCCTCCCTGCGCGGCATCATGGCCCAGCGGCTGGTGCGCCGCATCTGCCCGGACTGCCGCCGCGAGGCAGGCCTGGTTTCCGAAGCCCTGGGCGAGGTTCCGGCCGGGGGCGATTTCACCATATACGAGGGCGCGGGCTGCGGTGAATGTTCCGGCAGTGGTTATTCCGGCCGGATCGGCATCTTCGAGCTCCTGGTCATCGACGAGGCCGTGGCCCGGGCCATTTCCCGGGGCGAGGACGCCGCCGGACTGCGCCAGGTGGCGTCCTCGCGCGGCTTTGCGCCCATGGCGGAGGACGGCATGGCCAAGGTGCGCGACGGGTTGACCACCCTGACCGAGGTCATGCGGGTGGTGCGGGAGAGATAGACGGACATGGCAAAGTACGTCTACACCGCCCTCGACGCATCAGGCCAGGTGCGCCGCGGGGTGATCGAGGCCGGCGGGCAGGACGAGGCCGCGGCCAGGCTGCGGGCCTCGGGATGGCGGCCGCTTTCGCTCGCGCCCGAAAACGGCGGCCGCGGTTTTCCGGCCTGGCGCTGGCGCTGGCGCGGCCGCCGCAGCAAGGTCAGCTCCGCTGATATCGAGTTTTTTACCAGGCAGGTGGGTATGCTCGTCGCTGCGGGCCTCGGGCTCGACCGTGCCCTGCGGGTCATCAGGCAGCACACCGGCCGCGAGGCCCTGGGCGAACTGGTTGGCGAGATCGAGCGCAAGATCAAGGAGGGAAAATCGTTTTCCCAGGCCCTGGCCGACTATCCCGAGCACTTCAGCTCCATGTACGTCAATATCGTCCGCGCCGGGGAGGAGGGCGGCATCCTGCCGGCCATGCTCCAGAAGATCACCGATTACCAGTCCGCCTCCCAGGAACTCAGGCAGTTCATCGTCTCCGCCTCGATATACCCCCTGTTCCTACTGCTGGTGGGATTCATCGCAGTGGTGGTGCTGGTGACCACTATCCTGCCCCGCTTCGAGATGCTCTTCGAGGGCATGGGCCGGGAGCTGCCCCTGAACGTCAGGGCCCTGATGGCCCTGGCCCGCGCCATAAGCGGTCATCCGGCGGTGTCGCTGCTGCTTGCGGCCGCGGTTCCGGCCGGTCTGTACCGGTACTTCCGCAGCCAGGCCGGCAGGACCCTGTGGCAGCGGCTGTCCCTGAAGCTTCCCGGGGTTTCCGGTTTCATCCGCGATCTCGAGACCACCCGGGTCTTCCGCACCCTCGAGGTCCTGGTCGAGAACGGGGTGCACCTGGCCGTGGCCCTGAGGATCGCGTCCGGCGTGGCCGGCAATCCCGAGTTCCAGCGGCTTTTGAACCGGGCCACCAGCGCGCTCAAGGAAGGGCAGCGGGTGGGCGAGCGGCTCAAGGAGGCCAGGCTCTTTCCCGACCTTGCCGCAGACCTCCTCTCCATCGGCGAGGAGTCGGGCCGGGTGGGCGCGGTCTGCGGCCAGATCGCCGACCACTACGAGGAGAGCCTGCGGAACCGGGTGAAACGGATGATCGCAATGATCGAGCCCCTGTTCATCCTGGTGATCGCCCTGGTAGCCGGCTACGTGGTCATCTCCATGTTGAGCGTCATCCTCTCCATCAACGAGATCGCGGTGTAGGGATGGGTGTCAGGACCCGTGGCGGTTTCACCCTTTTCGAGATGCTGGTGGCGCTTGTCATCGTCGCCATCGTCGCTGCCATGACCGCGCCGAGCGCGGCCCGGCTCATGGACGCCATCGCCTTCAGGCGCAAGGTTGCGGCGCTGGCCGCCGCCTTCCGCTACGGCCGGGTGCTGGCGGTGGCCGATGGCCGCAATGTGGTCATGGACATGGCCTGGGACGATGACGGGGAATGCAGCTTTGTCTTCAGGGAAGGGGAGACGGAAAAAAAACGCCGCTGCTACTTCGACCCCGGCGACGAGGTGGTGTTTTTCCCGGAACTTCCGGTCCGCTTCATGGCCGACGGCCGGGTATCGCCGGTGGAGGTGACGGTTACGAGCGGCGAGCGCCGCCGCAGGCTGCGGGTGGACCTGCTCACCGGTGAGCCCGTGGTCGGGAGGAGTTCAGGATGACTCCCGGGCCGGCGCGCGCACGCCTGGCCGTCTTCCGCAGCGGTGAGGCGGGCATGACCCTGATCGAGATCGTGGTGGCGGTGCTGCTGATGGCCACGGTCACGGTGGTGATGTACCAGGCCATGAGCGCCTCCATCGGCTTTTCCGACCGGGGGGATGCGCGGCTGCGCGGTTTCGGCCGCGAACGGGCCCTTCTCGACCTTCTCCACCGCCAGATTCACGCGGCCATGTACGACGAGGCTGAAAGGAAACCGTGGATCGCGGTGGAGGAGGACAGCCTCAGGCTGGTCACCAGGGAACCGCTGATCGCGGCCCGCGGGCCGGTCATGGCCTTTTTCCGGATCGATTCCGGTCGCCTCTACTACCAGGAAAGGCGCGACTACTACAACGGCGACTACCGTGAACACGGCCTGCCGGTGGACCGGATGCGTCTGCTCGCAGAGGACGTTTCCGGCCTCGTTTTCGGCGAAACCGGCGACAGCGGCGGGGTGACCGTCACCTTGGCGGGACGGGAATACGACATCTATCCCCGCTGTCTTGATTCCGGGAGGTTGACCAGATGACAGCGGACCGGCGTGACGGGGGGTTCACCCTGATGGAGGTGATGGTGGCGGTCACTATCCTCGCCCTGGCCATGCTTGCGGTGATGCAGAACTTTTCCGTATCCATGGACGGTATCCAGCGGCTGGAAAAGGTCTTTTTCGAGGACTACGGCGACATGCTGGGTCTCGAGCGGTTTCTCGTGCCCGGTCTCGAGGACAGGGCCGAAGACGCCAGGGTGTACGTCCGCGGCAAGCGTTACCAGGTGGTGGTGATCTCGCGGGGCGAAGGCCGGAAGACCGTTACCATGCGGCTTGAGAGGTTGCGCTGATGGCGTGGGAGGGAAGAAACCGGGGTTTTGCCCTGGTGGTGGTCATCGTGGTGGTGCTGCTGGTGACCTTTCTCGCCTCCCGGCTGCTCATGCAGGTGCGTTTCGAGAGCCGGGCCGCCCACAACCTGCGTGAGCGGCAGCGGGCCAGGTTCCTGGCCGAGGCCGGTGCCTCCCTGGCCCTGTTCCGGATTCTCGACCGGCCGGTGGACGACGCCCTCGGCGATCCGGAAAGCCCGTTCATCCTCGGCCGCGAGTATGAAGCGGTTTTGCCGGCCGGTAAAATAAGGTATTATGCCCTGAGCGAGACAGGCAAGATCGGGCTCAACAGCGGCGACCTCACCCTCCTGCGGGAGTACCTTTACTTTCTCGGTCTGGAGGAGGACCGGGTCGGGGTGATAATCGACTCCCTTCTTGACTGGCGTGATGCCGACAATCTTCATCGCCTCAACGGCGCGGAAGAGGATTATTACCAGGGGCTTGCCGAGCCATACGAGCCCAGGAACGGGCCGCTCGGCGATCCTGGCGAGTTCTTTCTCGTCCGGGGAACCGAGGGGCTGGAAGAGAGGATAGATCCCGGCGCGGTCTTCACCGTACACAACAAAACCGGCAAACTGAACGTGAATTCGCTCGCTCCCGGCCTTGAGGACTTTGTCAGCGGCGGTGACATGGAAAAGAAGAAACTGCTGCACGACATGCGCAAGGCGGCGCCGTTCCTGAACACGGCCCTGCTGACCCAGGCCATGGGGGTGGACCGCTTTGCCGCGATCCGCATGCACCTGTCTTTCTCCACCGGCGGCAATCCCTATTACACTCTCGTCGGTTACGGCGAGCCGGCCAGGGCCGGAGGAGAGGGAGGGGCGGCCCGGCGCACCGGCGCAGGGGTGAGAGTGCTGATCCGCAGGGGCGGGCCGGCCGGATACCATTGTCTGGGTTGGGAAGAGATCGCTTATGAAACGGGGGCTTGAGCTGGTAATAGGCCGCAGCGGCGGTATGGCCTGCTGGGGCGGGACGGAGAGGTGCGCGGCCGTCAGCGCTGACGCCGACTGGGGCGCGGCCCTCGACCGTTTCTGCCGCAAGCAGGGGATAAGGGCCAGGGTGGTCACGTTGTATGTGGCCGAGGAGTTGGTCTTCCACTGCAGCTTCGAGCTTCCCGCCTCTACCCCGGACCTGCGGCAGGCGGTGGAGATGCAGCTTGGCATGCTCACCCCGTTCGCGGCCGGGGACTCATGTTTCGCCTTTACCCGCAGGCGGGACGGGGATGCGGTGAAGATCCAGGTGGCCGCCTGCGCCCGCAGCCGGATCGAACCGGCGCTGGCGTCGCTGAAGGAGGCCGGCTTCACCGTCCGCGGACTCTACCCAGAATCGCAGCGTTACCTGACCTCGCGGTCTCCGGCCGGGTCGTGGGCCCTGGCGCTTGGCGGCCGGATACACAGAATCGTCGTTTTTCGCGACCGCAGGTTTGCCGGGCTCATGCTCAGCGACAGCGGCCTGGACGCCGACCGGATAAAGGAACTGGCAGGGGTGGACGAGGTGGTCTTTGCCGGGGATGCGGCCGGGGAGTTTCTTGCTTTTCCGCCTCTTCTCCGTCAGTTCAACATGCTGCCGCGGGAGTACCGCAGCACCGATTTCGAGGGCATTGCGGTCAAGGCGCTGGCCGTTGCAGCCGTAGCTGTCCTGCTTGTGGCCGTGGTCGGCGGGTTTTACCGGATGCGGATGGTGTCCCGGGAGCTCGACTCCCGCATCGCGGCGCTTGCGCCCGTGGTCAGCAAGGCCAGGGACGAGGCCCGCAGGCAGCGCGAGCTGCGGGAGTTCATAGACGCCTATGACCGTATCGGCGCCAACCCCGACATATTCGGCGTCCTTGCCTCCCTTACCAGGGTGATGCCGGCCCATTCCTATCTGGATCAGCTTCAGTACGACGGCGGCCGCGGGGTCTACCTGCTGCGGGGCTTCACCCGGGACGTGGGCGAACTCACTACGGTTCTGGAAAAGGAATTTGGCCGGGCCAAGCTCAAGTCAACGAGCAGGCGGGCCGGAAAGCTGTATTTTCAGATAGAGCTGGAGGCGGGACAGTGACCGGTCTTGTCCGCATGCTGCCCAAATACAATCTCCGCACGGTGCTGATCGCGGTGGCCGCGGTGCTTCTGGCCGCCAACCTGGTCCGCATCCTGAACGGGGCCAGGCAGAGCATGATGGCCGACATAGAGAGCAAGGTGGCAAGGCTTGAATCGGCCCGGCGGCAGAAGGCCTCCCTGGCCCGGCTCTCCGCCGGCCGCAGGAGCATCGAGGCCAAGGCCGCAGCGCTTGGGAAACAGCTCTTCTCGGGCGGGGGCGAAGAGGAGGTGGCCTCGGCCATGCAGATAAGGCTGCAGAAGATGGTGATGGCCTCGGGGATAGAGTCGGAGTCCATCCGTCCGGTGCCGGCTGCCCTCAAGCCGGGGGAGAAAGAGGGAATCCTCATCCCCATGGTGGTCAAGATGCGGTTGACCGGGACCATGCCGGAATTCCTGGATTTCATGAAACGCCTTTACGGTGATGAGAAGTTGTTCAAGGTGGAGAAGCTGACGATAAGGCCGTTCAGAAAGGCCGGGCTCAAGATATATCTCGAGATCAGGGGGTATTACAGCTTCAATCCCGGTTGTGGCGGGGGCCTTGAGGGGAAAGAGGGATGATGGCCTGGAGACGCTATATCGCCCTGGGGCTTGCGGTGATCTTTCTGGCCGGATTGCGGTTCGCCTGGATTGCCCTGACCTGGAGCCCGGATATGGACGGAGCTGCGCGGGCCGGAAGCTCCGGCAGCGGCGGCAAGGTGGTCCGGGTGCGCAGGACCGCGCCGCCGGCCGCCGTGCCCGACCTGCACGACGGATACATATTCAGCCCGGAGCGCGTGCTCGACCCGGCCGCGGCCGCGGCCTTTGGCGGTGGAGGCGTAAGGGAGGCCAGGGCCGGCCTCGATCTTGACAAGCTCAGGTATGACGGGTCAATCATAATCGGAGACAGCCGCCGGGCCTTGGTGTCGTTCCCGGCAAAACGCAGGGATCCTGAGAGCGGCCGCGATGTTGAAGTCATACGCAATCAGGTGATCGAGCAGGGCGGCGAGTTCCGGGGTTATCTGGTGGAATCGGTGGAGCCCTTGCGGCTGGTGCTCTCCCTTAACGGTGAAAGGGTGATCAAGCCCCTCTACGACAAGGACAAGGAAAGAACGGTTCCCGTTTTCCCGGGCAAGGCCGGAGGGGTTGATTCTGCCGGGCGGAAGCAATCTCAGGCACGGCCTGTTTCCAAGCCCGCGCCGGTGCGGCAGGCGGTGAGCGTTCCCGCCGTGGTCAGGCAGGAGAAGGCGGCAAGAAGGGCTCCGGCCGCGGCGCCGCAGAATCTGCCCCGTAGCCGGAGAAGGATGGAGCGGCTGCGGATGGAGCATCCCGAGATCATCATCCCTCCTGCAGGCGGCGCGGTTCCGGCCTTGAAGACGCCGCAGAGATGAATTCCATGAGGACAGGCATGAAAACCAGAATATGGCTATGTTTGCTGACAGCTGTTTTTTTCCTTTCCGCATGCGGACTCAAGCGCGAGCCGCCTCCGGACACCACCATTGATCTCAAGGCTATAAGCAATCAGGTGGTCAAGGGGAAGGATCAGCCCCAGATACTCGATGGCGCAGCCGGGGAAGGGGAGGAAGTCAGCGAGACGCGGATGGCCCCGCCGGTGAAGAACATGACCGGCCGGGTGGATGGCCGCAACCCCTTCCTGAAGCCACTGACTCCCTCCGGAGAGCGCGCCGGGGAGATCCCGCCCGGGGTCAGGACCGTAGGCGAGGGCGTGCTCCTGAACTTCGACAACGCCGATATCTACGAGGTGGTGCAGATCATCGCCGAGATCCTCCGGCTGGACTACATCGTCGATCCCCAGGTCAAGGGCACGGTCAACATCCGTTCCGGCCGCAGGATCCCCATAGACCAGCTGCCCGCGGTGTTCCGCAAGATCCTGCACATAAACGGCCTCGACATGCGCAGGGAAGGCAACTACCACTATATCTTCCCGGTCAAGAAGCCGGCCGGTTCCGCGGTCCTGTCCCCGGCCGAGGCAGGCAGCCTCAAGGAGTCGTCCCGGGTGGTCACCCAGATCATGCCGGTGATGAACATGAGCGCCACTGAGGCGGTCAAGCTGATAAAACCATATCTCTCCGCCCAGGGCGAGGTCTACCGCCTGGAGGACCAGAACACCATCATCGTCCAGGATTTCGAGAGCAAGGTCCTGGACGCGATGGTCATCCTCTCCAAGCTCGATGTCTCGCCGCTCAGCAACCTGAAGATCCGCATGGTCAGGGTGAGGAACGCGCCGCTGTTCGACCTGCGCGACGAGCTGAACGAGATCCTCACCGCCATGGGGGTGAACAACAAGGGCCATGAGGGAGTCACCACCATGGCGCTCGAGCGGGTCAACTCCATTCTTCTGGTCAGCTCGAGCCAGGAGCTTCTCGACACCGCCACCCGCTGGACCCTGGAGCTGGACGTGGTCCCCAAGCAGGGCCGCGACAACATCTATATCTACAACGTCAGGAACGCGGTGGCCACCGAGCTTGCATCCCTGGTCAACGACCTGATCGCGAGCAAGGGCGGCGGCAGGAAGAAACCGTCCGGGGCTGCGGGCAAGGGGAGCAAGGATGCGGCGGGCAAGCCGAAGCCGGTGGCGAGAAAGATCAGCGGCCCGGCCGCGGGCGGTCTGCGTTTCGCGGGCGAACCCCTGCTGATAGCCGACGACAGCCGCAATATCATCCTCATCCGGGCCCTTCCTTCCGACCACAGCCGTATCGTCAAGCTGCTCGAGCGCCTCGACAACATGCCGCGCCAGGTTCTGGTGGAGGTGATGGTGGCCGAGGTGACCCTGTCGAACGACTGGCAGATGGGAATAGACTGGTACCTGCGCAACCACGACCTCAAGATAGACACATCGGGCTATGAGCAGAGCTTCCAGTCCAACACCACCAACCTGTTCAGCTCCGCGGTCAACGGCTTCACCTACAAGGTGACCAACGGCATCGTCGGTGACAGCGAGACCATCTACGGCCTGCTCAATACCGTGGCCAGTGACAACGACGTCACCATCCTCTCCTCGCCCCACATCATGGTGCTCAACAACGAGGAGGCCGAGGTCAACGTCGGCCAGGAGGTGCCGATAACCACAACCCAGACGGTGTCGGACGATCCAAACGTAAACGACGTCCGCACCGTGCAGTACCGCGACACCGGCGTCATCCTGAAGGTCACCCCCAGGATCAACTACAACGGCATAATCCTCCTCGACATCCAGCAGCAGGTGAGCGACGTCACCGAGAACACCACCAGCGACATCTCATCTCCGGTGATAATCAAGCGCGATCTCAGGACCAAGCTCGCGGTCAAGGACGGCCAGTCCATCCTCATGGGCGGGCTGCTCTCCAACAAGAACGACAACGGCGAGCGCGGCATTCCCATCCTCAAGGATATCCCCCTGCTCGGCTGGCTGTTCAAGAGCCGGACCAAGAGCGAAAAGAAGACCGAGCTCCTGGTGATGATCACTCCGTACGTCATCGACTCGGAAGACGTGCTCGACCAGTACATCAAGCGGTTCGACGAGAGGATGCAGATGCTGCGGGAACGGATAAAGAGGCGGAGCAAAAGCGATGCGGCAGTTTCTGATTGACGATCTCTCCCGTGAGGAGCGGGTCAACATAGAGAACTATCTTCATAGAACCGCCAGGCCTGCGGAGATGGGCGGGCTGTTCTGGATAGACCTGCCGGAGAGTCTTCTTTCGGAGCGGCAGCAGGAGCACATTGACGAATGCGGCCCCTACGCGATGGCGGTGGAGCTCACCGAACGGGCGGCGAGTTTTGAGCTTCTCGTCCGCAACCGCTCGAACCTGCACTGCAACTGCATCGCCTACGCCACCCCCGGCCAGCGCGCCTACCTTCTCGACTTCATCGACCGGATGCTGGAAGAGGAGATGATAAAGGCGTAGGCACGGTCAGGATCAGTCCTGGGTGATCAGCTTTACCTTACCCCTCCCGGTCGCGCCAGCGTCTTCATTCCGCTCCCTGCTTCCCACCATGCTCACAAGCTCGTTGAGCACGGCCCGGAGCTCTTCCGACTGGGCGCTCATTTCCTGGGCCGTAGCCGAGAGCTCCTCAGCGTTGGCCGCGTTCTGCTGGGTGACATGGTCGATGTTGGCCACGGCCTGGTTGATCTGCTCAACCCCCTGGGCCTGCTGGTCGGAGGCGCGGTTGATGTCCTCGGCCAGCTGGGCGCTGTCCTTGACCCCGCTCACCACCTGATCGAAGGCCGCCTTGGTCCTGGTGACCAGGGCGGTGCCCCGTTCCACTCTCTCCCCGGTGGTCTCGATCAGGCTGGAGGTGGAGTTGGCCGCCTCGGCGCTGCGCATGGCCAGGCTGCGCACCTCCTCGGCCACCACCGCGAACCCGGCCCCGGCCTCGCCGGCCCGGGCCGCCTCCACCGCCGCGTTCAGGGCCAAGAGGTTGGTCTGGAAGGCGATCTCGTCGATGGTCTTGATGATCTTGCTGGTGTCGGAGCTGGCCTCGGCAATGGCCATCATCGCGCTGGTGAGTTCATCCATGGAACGGATCGCCTCGTCCACCACCTCGATGGTCTTGCGGATCAGGCGGTTGGCCTCGCTGGAGTTGTCGGCGTTCATCCGGCTGGTGGTGGTGAGTTCCTCCACCGTGGCCGAGACCTCTTCCAGGCTCGCTGCCTGGCGGGAGGCGTCCTCGGCCAGGCTGGTGGATGATGCGTTGATGCTGCCGGCGCCGTTGCTGACCGCCGCGCTCGCACGGTTCAGCCGTTCGATCAGCCTCCTGACCGGCGAGTAGATGTCGCGTTGGGCGCTGCGGTAGAGGACATACCCGCCGAGGATGGCGATGAGGACGGCGATGCCCCCGATGAGGGTGAAGCGTTTCTTGATCAACCGTTCCTTGGTCCGCATGGTCTTTTCCAGCCCGGCAAGGCTCGCCTTCTTTATCTGCGAGATCGCTGTCAGGGCCCGGTCGAAATCGGTCTTGGCGAGCTCTGCCTCGTTGGTGGAGGCGTCGAGGATCTCGCCTTCGTTCATCAGCTCATAGGTGTGGAGGGCCTTTTTCAGGTAGGCCCGGGCGCTTCTGCCGACCTCGGCGACCTTGTCCGCCTGGCCGATGGCCCGGGTGACCGGGCTCTTTTCGAGGAAGGCGAGTTCGGCGTTTATCCGGCCCTGCATCTCCTTGAGTTTCTTCATGCTGATCTGGGGATCGGGCGGGGAACCGCTGGTGTTGGCGATGAGACCGGAGGCGAGCCCCATGAGCCTGGCCCGGATCATGGTGTTCTCGAGCCGGGTGACCGCGTCGGAATGGGCCCGCAGGGCGGCGTTGGCCCGGAGCAGGTCGGAGAACTGTTTTATCCCGGTGGCGGCGAGTACGAGGATGATGACGACGACGGTGGCGCTGTTGAAGAACAGGTTCCAGGCAAAGGGGACACGCAGACGGCTTATCTTCATGGCCGGACTCCCTCGGGCGAGATGGACGCCCGGGGGCCGGCCCCCCGGGCGCTTGTGAAGGCGTTTTTCAGTGCACCGGCACGAAGTTCTTCTTGGCCACGATCTTCTGGCCCTCGGGAGAGAGGCAGAAGTCGATGAAGTCCTTGGCCACGCCGGCGGCCGGGCCGTTGGTGATCATGTTGAGGGGCCGGGTGATGGGGAAGGAGCGGTTCTTGACGTTGGCGACCGTGGCCGCGACCCCGTCCACCGTGGGGAGGACGATCTTGCCGGTCTTCGCGGCAAAGGCGAGGGCGTCGCCGATGGAGACGTAGCCGATGGCGCCGCGCTTGTTGGCCACCTGGACCAGGGCCTGGCGGTTGGCGCCGATGATCCGGGCCTTGACCGAGGACCACCCGTCGGTGCCCTTGCGGGCGTGGACCATGTGTTTGCCGCCGTCGACCTCCTTGCCCTCGATCCCGGCGTACTTGAGGAAGAGCTCCAGGGTGGAGCGGCCCTCCTCCTTGGCGATCAGGCTGATGGGCTCGTCCGGGCCGCCGATCTCCTTCCAGTTGGTGATCTCGCCCATGTAGATCCTCTGGATCTGGTCATGTGTGAGGGCGGTGATGCCCACGTCCTTGTTGAGGATGATGGTCACCCCGTCGTAGCCCACGGTGTGGGGCACGAGGGAAGGCCACTTGGCCAGCTCGCTCTTCTTGATGTTGCGGGAGGCGTTGCCGATGTCCACCTTGCCGGTGGCCACACTCTTGACCCCGTGGCTGGAGCCGCCGCCCTCGATCCTGAACTTGACCCCGTGGGCCGGGCCGAATTTGGCCGCGGCCGCCTGGGAGATGGGCCGGACCGTGGAAGAACCGGCGATGTGGATGAATCCTCCGGCCCATGCCGGCAAGGCGAGCCCGATCGCAATGACAACGGTGATGACGGCGGCGAAAGTTTTCTTTCTGCTCATGGTTTCCCCCCAAGACAAAGAGTTGATGAATTCCCCGAAACAACCTCCATGGGAAAAGTATAGGGAAAGAGCGAACGGAAATGAAAACGGTTTTTTTGCAGGGGGGGAGGGGCCCCATCGGTCAGACCATGGCAAAACCTGTCATTTCAAGACTTACCCACCTGTCTTGGGGCAAAAAAACGAGAAACGGCCCGGCAAAGCCGGGCCGTTTCGAGCAAAAAAAGCAAGGCAAACACCACCGCGGTAAAGGTTCAGCGGTGGTGCAGGTTTGTCCGTTTACGCCTGCGCCGCGTACACACGGTACGCAAGCAGGGGGAAACGGGCAAAGATGCGCCGCCGCTGGGCCTTTACCACCAGCAGATGGTCTGGTCGGCCTCGAGAATCTTGTCGACCAGGGCGTCGTAATCGGGGTTTTCGACGTTGAGGTCGAAGTCCTCGCTCTCCCGGTCGCGGGTGACGATCTCGACCAGTTTCTTCACCGTGTCGTCAGGCTCGGAACGGTAGATGTTCAGTATTTTCATGGCGTATGCTCCCGTGCTCTTTCTTATTTACTTGAGTCCGTAAGGAATGATGATGGTCATGTCGCGCAGCTTTTCGCCCAGCTCCTCGATGGTGATGGGCTCGAAACCGCACTTGTCGACATTGGCGGGCACGGTGGTGTAGATTTCGCCCTCCATGTCGCGGAGCATCTCGACGCTTTCCTGGTTGTGCTCGTCAAGGGGCTCCAGTTCACAGTCCATGACCACGCCGTATGAATACATGTTCTCTACCGCGAGCCCGAGGGCGGAGCGGATGCCGTCGATGGCGTAATCCTTGTTACGGTACATGAAGCAGACTTTTTTGTACTCCATTTTTATCCCTCCTTCTTACAGGCTCAGGTAGCAGTCGTAGTCCTCTATGATCTCGCCGTGCTGGGCCTGGGTGGCCATCTTGTTTGGCTCGAGCCCTGCGGGCACGTCGTTGCGGTCATAGCCCTGCTTGGCGTAGCTGTCCACGCAGATGGAGACGTCGTCGGCGAGCTTGCACAGCTCCGGGAAGTCGGGCAGCTTGGAGTTATGGGTCGCGGTCCAAGTGAAGAAGACCTTGACCTTGCAGCCCTTGGCCTTGGCAGCCTTGGTGATGCCCATCACATGGCGCCAGTTGTCGGGATTGGTTACAAATATTCCGAGACTCTTTGCCATTTGTTTTCCTCCAGTTAAAATCCGCGGCGCACCGATGGAGAATCCGCCGGTGCGCCGTCATGTCTTTGCCGGGAAAGGTGACCTTGCATCAACCCTTCTTGATGTAGAAGCGGAAGAAGCCGTCATCTTCCTTCTCGCCCATGTACTCGTGGCCGCTGCGCTCGCACCAGCCGGGGAGGTCGTTGCGGGAACCGGGGTCGGTGCCGAGGATCTCGAGAATCTGGCCGGAGTCGATCTTGTCGATCTCCTTCTTGGTCCGCAGAAGCGGCATGGGGCAGCTCAGGCCCTTGGCGTCGAGGGTGCGGTCCGGGGTGATTCCGTCGGGGGCGATCTTGCTCATGGTTGTCTCCTCCTTAAGCTTCTCGTTTGGTTGGCTGGCAGAACCTCCATCCTGCCTGGTTCGCGGGTTGCCGTGGCCGGCAGAACCGTTTCGTTGGAGTCGTCCGGCAGTTATTTACATTTATTTATGAAGCTCCTGATTAACAGGATTGCTCATGCCTGTCAAGGCGAAAGTGAGCCGCCATTCAGTGGCGGAGCCGCATGCGCGTTTCCTTGGCAATCTCTTGTGGGGCAAGGGAAATCCCGGCTGTCGCCGGGTGGGCCGGAAGGGGGTGGTGGTGTTACAATGTCGTACGCCGGCCGGGGATGAAATGAAGGCTGCTTGACAAAAAAATCCCCTGCGTGTAATAGAAAATCTCGCAAAGGTCAGGAAATGTTGACGGAACCGTAACATGCGATTCTGCCGCGGTCCCGGTGTCTCGCTGAAATCACGTGGGCGGAGCGGCGGGGCCGCCGTTTGTTGCGAGTTCGTCAAAATGTTACAAACATCCGATCGGGCTACGGCTGCATGCCCGCCGGACAGTTAATGACAACACAGAAATTTCCAGGAGGGAGCTATGAGTGCTGGCAGCGGTTTCGGCGCAAAGCTGAAGGAACTTTACAAGGGGCTGTGTCAGGAGGAGTGGAACGCCTACACCGCAGGGATAATCGTCGCCTTCCTGAGCGTCCTGATCCTTGCCTGGATGCGTCCGTGGGGCGCGGTCGGCGCAGTGCGCAACTGGGGTGACTGGATCCTCTACGGTCTCGGCTTCAATCCCTTTGACATGTTCGAGGATGGCGCTCCCAAGGCGATTACCGCCAATTCCGGCTCCATCATCGGTCTCGGCTTTGTCGGCGGCGCCTTTGTCTCCGCCTGCCTTGGCAATGACTTTGCCTTCCGGATTCCGCCATACCGCGAGATGGTGAAGGCGGTACTCGCCGGCATACTCATGGGCGTGGGCGCTGCCCTTGCCGGCGGCTGCAACGTCGGCGGCTTCTACAACGCCATCGGCAATCTCTCGGCCAGCGGTTTCGCCATGTGGGCCGGCCTGGTCATCGGCGCGGTGGCCGGCCTGAAGTGCCTTTACCTGGAGATGGAGCATATCTCCTGGGGCTCCGGCGGGGCCAAGACCTTTGAAATGCCCTTCGGCCTCAAGATCGTCCTCGGGCTTCTCGCCCTGGCCTGGATGATATGGGGCGCATACAATTACTCTGCCAGCGACAACGAGTACCTCTCCAAGATGGGCGGCATCCTGCTGATATCAGCCGGGCTCGGCTACACCATGCACCGGGGACGCTGGTGCATGATCCAGGGCTTTCGTGAGCCGCATATGACCGGCGACTGCACCCTGGCCAAGGCGGTCGCCCTGAGCGTGTTCCTGGTCGCGGCCGGGGTCACGGTCCTCAAGGCCGGCGGGCTCGCCAATCCCATCCATTACGTGCGCGGTACCTTTGGCTGGGGCGGCTTTGTTGGCGGCATTATCTTCGGGCTCGGCGCCATGTTCGCCGGCGGCTGCGGCACCGGCACCCTGTGGCGGGTCGGCGAGGGGCAGATCAAGCTGTGGATCGTGGTTCCCTTCTTCGGTGTGGCCAACTCGCTGATGACCGCCTGGTTCAAGGCCATGGACTTCGAGGGCCGCGACGCCTGGGCCGATTTTCTCGAGGAGGCCGATACCGAAAAACTTCTGGTTTTCGCCGGCAAGCTCGGCAAATTCGTCTACATGCCCGACACCTTCCTCGGCTACGGCGGCACCCTGCTGCTCATCGCCGTGGCCATGGGAGCGTGGTACGTGGTGGTCAAGTGGAACGAGGATTCCAACAAGCTCATCGTTCCCATGTGAGCTCGGGTATCCCGGAAAACAGATACAGCGGTAAGGAAGGCGCGCCGGCGGGCGCGCCTTCCGCCGTTTTACGCCTTGCCCTTGACATCACCCTTTGCGGCTTAATAGCCTGAAACTGGATAGGACGCACCGCCGCATTCGGCTGCGGCCGGATGGAAACCGCTGCAAACAACGGAACCGAACCCATGGTCGTCGCGGTCTCTGGACTCAGACAGCACATATCGATAGCGCCGGACCAGTTGCTCTTTGCCGGGGAGCGCCTGGTGGTGGTCGACGACGACCCGGACATCAGGGAAACCGTGTGCGAGTACCTGTCCGCAATGGGGTTTGCGGTTGAGGGCGCTGGCAGCAGCAGCGAGCTTTTCGCGATCATGGACCGGTGCGAGGTGGCTCTGGTTCTGCTGGACATCGGCCTGCCTGACCGCGACGGCCGTTCGGTTCTGAAAGAGGTGGTCGAACGCACCCCGGATGCGGCCGTGGTCATGCTCACCGGGGTCGCCGACCTGAAGGTGGCAATGGAGTGCATCCGTGAAGGCGCCGACGACTTCCTTTCCAAGCCTGCCACCTGCAACGAGATCCAGTTCGTGGTCAGGCGAACCCTGGAAAAACGACGCCTGGTCTTCGAGAACCGGCGTTACCAGGAAGACCTGGAGAACGCCCATTTCCGCATCAATGTTCTCCACCACCTTTCCATAAAGATGAACACCGCCTACCTCAGCACCGTTGAGGTGGACGAGATCCTCCAGGCCATTCTGGTTGGAATAACCGCAAGGGAGGGCCTGGGGTTCAACCGCGCCTTCCTGGCTATGCTGAGCGGTGGCGGCAGAGAGCTTGCCGGGCATCTGGCCATCGGCCCCGCCTGTCACGAGGAGGCCGGCCGTATATGGAGCGAGACGGAGGCAAGGCAGCTTGGCTTTCTCGATATGGTTCAGGCCCTGCGCAAGACCTGCCGCGACGATACCCCGGCCAACCGCATCGTCCGCAGGATCAGGGTTCCGGTCGAGGATGCCGGCAACATACTCATCAAGTCCCTTAACGAGCGCCGCAGCATCAAGGTGCTCAGGGAGAACGGCAGCCGCCCGGTATGTGTGGACCGCAGGCATCGCCCCGGCGGCGGCTTCAACGGCGAGGAGCGCCGTTCAGCGGACCGGGCCGAGGAGCCCATGCCGGTTCCGGATGAACTCATAGAGATCCTTGGCTGCGACAGCTTCGTGGTGGTGCCGCTCTTTTCCCCGCGGCAGTCGTTCGGGGTGATAATCGTTGACAATTGCGTAACCAATGCGCCGATCACCGACGGAATGATAAACGCGGTGGAGCTTTTCGCCAGCCAGGCGTCGCTCGCCATCGAACACAGCCATCTCTACATGGAGATGAACCGCAAGATAAAACAACTCGAGGAGCTGACCCGGGAACTGGACCGCAGCCGCGACCTCCTCATCACCTCGGACCGTTATACCGCTCTCGGCCAGATGGCGGCCCAGCTCGTTCACGCGATCAGGAACCCGGTCGCCTCCATTGGCGGAGTGGCGCGGATTCTGGCCCGCAAGGTGGACGACGCCGACCTGCTCAAGTACCTGAACGTCATCACAAAGGAGGCCCGCCGTATCGAGATGACCATGAACGACCTCTTCGACTTTGTCGAGACCGACAACCTGAACGTGGAGCGGGTCGTGCTTTCGTCTCTTTTGCGCAAGACCGTGATTCTGGTGCAGCAGTCCATGGAGAAGAACGGCGTCAGGCTCGAGTTTGACGTCAGCGACGGTATCCAGGTCAACGGCGATCCGGAACGGCTGCGGCAGATGTTTCTCCACCTGTTCAGGAATGCGGTAGAAGCCATGAGCGACGGCGGGGTCCTGACCGTCAGGGCCGAGGCGGCCGGTGGCGAGGTGAGGGTGGCGGTGGACGACACCGGCATCGGCATGAAGAACGGCCATATCGAGCATGCGGCAGATCCCTTTTTCACCACCAAGACCTATGGCACCGGCATGGGGCTGAGCCTGGTTTCCAAGATAGCCGAGGCCCACGGCGGCGGGTTCTCCTTCCGCAGCAAGCCCGAGGGCGGCATGGTCGCCACGGTTTCCCTGCCGCTCGCCGCCCGGGACGTGGCTGCGGCCGCGCCTTGATCCCGATGAAGATCCCGACCATTGTCCTGCACCCGTCCGCGGCGGAAACGGGACGGCAGGGTGCAGCTAGGCCGTTGCCGCCGCTCGCCGTTGGCCGCGTCGTCTCCGCCAGGGTGGCGGCCGGCGGTGACGGGGTCTTCATCTTGGAGCTGGAAGGCGGCCGGGTGACGGCCCGCACTTCCGTCGGGCTGGCCCCTGGCGAGGAACTCATGCTCGTTGTCAGGGACGCCGGACCGCCGCCGGTGCTTTCTCTTCTGCCATCGCAGCAGGAAAAAAACAGCGCGGCCGCACTGTTTTCACGCCTGCTGTCCGTTTTCGAGGCAAATCCCGTTGAAGTAGATGCCTTTTCCGCCGAGATCCTTTCCATGCTCGCGGCCGTGGGCGGCGCGCCGGCCGGCCGGGAAGCGGATCCGCTTTCGCTGCTGCGGCTCGTCTCCTTCATGCTTTCCCGCAGGGATGGCGATGCCGGCGTGATGCGGCATGGGACGGAGGACGATTCTTCGGGACGCCCGGAGCGTGATGACAGGCTTTCCGGCCTTGTCCGCTGTTTCAACCAGTCTGCTGCCGGGGCCGGCCGCGCCCTGTTCGTGTTTCCCGTCATCCTTGCCGGGGATCAGGGGGGCGGGGCATGGTTCTTGTCCGGGGACGGGGAAGGGAGCGGCGTCCTTTCGGTTGATCTGTTTCTTGCGCTTTCGGCCCTGGGAGAGGTGCGGGTCAGGATGAGCGGCCTGGGGGATGCGGTCCGGGTCGAACTGTGGCTTGCGGAGCCGGATGCCAGGGCGCACGTGGACGGAATGCTGCCGGAACTGGTCCACTCCCTGGAAAGGGCGGCCG
>JALWTY010000293.1 GCA_026993265.1 Desulfobacterales bacterium | reverse complement strand
TCACCGGCGGCGAGCCTGTCCTCGTAGGCGGCCCGGATCTTGTCCACCCTGGCCTGCTCCTCGGGGGTGAGGGCGGCCGCGGCCCGGTCCATCATCGGGCCGGCGGAACCATTATACATCATCCCGCCCATCATCGGGCCATTGCACCAGCCGTAACCGCGGCCCATGTGCGCCCCGGCCTGGGAAACCGCGGCTATGACCAGCGCCGCCGAAATACCGATAACCGTCTTGATCTTCATGATGTCCTCCTTGTAATGATAATGTTTTTCAGACTCCCGTGACCGTCACGGGGTCATTTCGTGTCCTTGTCTCCACTGCCGCCTCCTGCCCGGCCGCGGCCGTCGCAGATGCGAAACAGCAGAAAGAGCGCGGCTGCGATCAGAACGAGCCACAGCCATCCCATCAGATGCCATCCCGGTCCCATGCCGGCGTATCCCCAGTTGCACCACATGTCACGCTCCTCCTTGTCAAGGGGTCAGGCAATGATGCCGGTACGGATGATGAAAGGGCCCGGGCCAGGCGCAACCGCCAAGGCCCAGGACAAGAGCGAGAAAAAGAACCAGGGCCATGCCTGCCAATATCTTCTTCATCTCCAAGCCTCCAGGTTGAGGTTAACGGTTCATCCCTTTGCCCTCTTCACCAGTGCATCAGATGTGCCAAAGGAGGGGCAGCGACAATATCCCCTTGAAATAAAAGAAAAAATCGAAAGACACCCTGAAAAAACCACCTCCCGGACTATCAAAAAAATGGACAGCGGAACAACTGGACAGGACAAACTGTCCAGTTTCTTTACACCGGGGGGGGGACGAACCAGGCGACAAAGACCGTTTACGGCGCGCGGTTTACGGTTTACAGTCTGGAGAAGTCCGGCAATCGACCTGCGGATGGAAGAACCACATGGCTGACCGGCTCGTAAAAAGCCCGCTTTTGCGGCCTTTCTACGAGCCGGAAGGCAAAAGTCAAAAGTAAAAAGTCAAAAGTATCGGCAGGTTACGAATCAGACATTTTGTGCCTTCTGGCCCGTTTGAGGGTTTTTACGAGACCATCATGGCTGAGAGCGAAGACAAGAAACCCGCCGCCATAAACGGCATCTGGCTTGTGATGATCCTTGCCGCCACCCTGACCGCCGCCTTCACCGGCCGGATGGACGAGCTGACCAAGGCATCGTTCGACGCGGCCAAGAGCGCGGTCACCCTGGCGATAGGCCTGATCGGGCCGATGGCGTTGTGGCTGGGGATAATGAAGGTGGCCGAGGCCGGGGGCATGCTGAGGCTGATCGCCCGGGGGATGCGGCCGCTGATGACCAGGCTGTTTCCGGAGGTGCCGCCGGAACACCCGGCCATGAGCGCGATGATCATGAACCTGTCCGCCAACGCCCTGGGCCTCGGCAACGCCGCCACCCCCATGGGGATCAAGGCCATGCAGGAACTGGACAAACTGGCCGCGGAAAAGGGCACCGCCACCAACGCCATGTGCCGCTTCCTGGCGATAAACACCTCGAGCGTCACCCTTTTGCCGCTGGGGGTGATCACGGTCAGGGCCGCGGCCGGGGCCCACGACCCGGCCGCGATCCTCCTGCCGACATTGATCGCCACCGCCTGCTCCACCGCGGTGGCGATCCTCGCCTCCGGCCTGCTGGCCCGGGGCGAGGATCCGGGCATTCCGGCCGAGACGGCCGGAAAAGGGGACAGGGCAAAGGAGGAGAACGAACCCGGCATCACCTCCGCGGCCGGCGGCAGGCTGCTTGCGGCCGGGTTCGCCCTCCTCTTTGCCGCGGACGTGATCTACCGGGGGGTGACCGCGCCGGCGCCGGCCGGGTTCACCGCCATGGTCGCCGCGGTCTCGGCCTGGCTCGTGCCCGTTATCATCTGCGGGCTGCTTCTCTTCGGGCACCTGCGCGGGGTCAGGGTGTACGAGACCCTGTGCGACGGCGCGGTGGAGGGGTTCAACACCGCGGTGCGGATAATCCCGTTCATGGTCGCCATCTTCGTGGCCATCGGCATGCTCCGGGCCAGCGGCGCCATCGACGCCGCCATCGCCGTCCTCTCGCCCCTCACCGGCAAGATCGGCATGCCGGCCGAGGCCCTGTCGATGGCGTTTTTGCGGCCCCTGTCCGGCTCCGGGGCCTTCGGTCTGATGAGCGAGATCGTAAGCCGCGAGCCGGACAGTTTTCTTTCGTTCCTGGTCTCCACCATGCAGGGATCGACCGAGACCACCTTCTACGTGCTCGCGGTCTATTTCGGTGCTGTCGGGATAAAGAAGACCCGCCACGCCCTGCCCGCGGCCCTGACGGCGGACGCCGCCGGGATCATCGCCTCGCTCGTGGCCTGCAGGATCTTTTTCTGAGATCCCACATCCCCAACTCCTGAAAACCACCGGCTGTTGACGGCCGCCGTCAACAGCCGGCTGCCCCGGATTTAAAAAAAATTATTGCGAACGTTTCTGATACTCAATACTATTTTGAGTGGTTTCCGGGGCCCGGCCGTGGCCCGCGCGTACTTCAAAAACTCAAAGTTGCATGTGAGCAGGAGCAGCCATGAACACCACGGAAGCGCTGAACCAGGCCTTGAAAGACCTGCAAAGG
>JALWTY010000292.1 GCA_026993265.1 Desulfobacterales bacterium | reverse complement strand
ATTTTTGTTGTGCCAGGGTGACGAATCTGCGGGCGATCAGCCGTTACGGCATACCTGGTGTATAGCCATCCCGGCTGCTTGCCCGCATCTCCGCCCCCCTGGCGCGATTTTGTTGTGCCAGGGTGACGAATCTGCGGGCGGTGGCCACCTGTTTCGGCTGCTTGCCCTCGGGCCTGCCCTTGGACTGTTTCCCGCTCAATCATCCATTATCAGTTTTTCCCCGATCCCGTATTGCTCCGGCGCGTTGCGGTATATTTCCATTGCCTGCGGCAGCAGGGATCTGAGGTTTTCCATTCTGGCCGCTGACGACGGATGGGTGGACAGCCACACCGGCGGCTCCTTGCCGCTGAAGGTTTTTTTCATTCTCGCCCACAGCCCCGGGGCCCCGGACGGGTCGTAGCCGGCCCTGGCCATGTAGAAAAGGCCGATTTCGTCCGCTTCTTCTTCGTGCCGTCTTGAAAATGGGAGGATGATTCCCACATTGGCTCCCAGGCCGATGGCGGCGAGCAGCCTTCTTCTTTCCGGCGAGGAGCCGGCGTCGAGGGCTATCGCGCCCAGGGCCATTGCCCCGGAGAGGATAAGCTCCTGGCTCATGCGCTCGGCCCCGTGCCGGGCCACGGCGTGGGCTACTTCGTGGCCGATGACCGCCGCCAGCCCGGCCTCGTTCTCAGCCGTCTTGAGGAGTCCGGTGTAGACCACGATCTTGCCGCCCGGCAGGCAGAAGGCGTTGGCCTCGTCCTTTTCGATCAGCCGCACTTCCCAGTCGAATCCTGGCATGTCCATCTCCTCGGCCGCGCGGATTATCCGCCCGGCCACCCTGTCCACCAGTGCGTTGAGCCGGGCGTCGGCGCAGATTTTTTCCTTCTTCAGGATTTCCTTGAAGCTTTGCGCGGCAAGCCGGTTGAGCTCGGCGTCGCTGACCAGGTTGATCTGGGTTCTGCCGCTGTGGGGCACGGTGGCGCAGGCGGCGAGCAGGGCTGTAACGACAAGCTGGACGAAAAACTTGCACATGGCGGAAACACAACCGGACGCGAAAAGGAGGGATAAGGAAAAAATCCGCGGCCGGAAGGGCTGGCCGCGGATTTTTTTGAAAGCTGGCGGAGAGAGAGGGATTCGAACCCTCGGTGGAGTTTTACCCCCACACTCGCTTAGCAGGCGAGCACCTTCAGCCGACTCGGTCATCTCTCCCTGTTCAGGGGACAGGAGACAGGAATCAGGGGACGGAAGACCCGCCTGCCCCTTGCCACGGTCCCTGTATCCAGAGCGGAAATAATAGCAGAAATATGTTTTCTGCCAAGCTAATTCCTGAATCCGTGACGGTTTAGCGCCTTATTGACGGTCATCTGACTGAAACAGCGCGTTTCTTCATGGTTTCGCCTCTGGCTTGCTCTTGCGCTCACGGATTCAGGTGCTTTCCCGGTTTATAGGCGAAAATGGCGGAGGGAGTAGGATTCGAACCCACGGAGCTTTCGCTCAACGGTTTTCAAGACCGCCGCCTTCGACCACTCGGCCATCCCTCCCTTGCAGGAAATCTGTGTACCATTTTCCCCCCCTCGGTGTCAATCGGCTGATGGCGGGGGGAGCAGCCCGTTGAAAAACTGCTGCGCTTGACGATGCGGCGTCAAAATCCGGCTGGAAAATGCTCATTTACTCCATGTAAACGGCGCTTTTTCGCCGGATTTTTCCTTGCCTCGTCTGCGCTCGCTACGTTTTTCAACGGGCTGTTATGGGACAGACAAAGCAGCGGAGGCGGTCTTTGCCTGCGGCTGTTGTCACGGTGCGCCCCCATGTAACCGGCCGCGGCCAAAGGCCGCATCCTCTTGCTGTCCCCTGACTTCCGGCTTCTGATAAGCCGTCGCGGATTCAGGATAAAAAAAAGGGACCGGCCGTTGGATGATGGGGAAGGGAGGAGGCCGGTCCCGGAGGGGAGGAAGGAGAATGAATTTTTGCTTTCCCTTTATGATTATGCAGCCGGCGTGCCAGAACTGAATTTTTTTTGAGATATACGCTTTTTCGTGGGCTTGCGGCAACAAGGCGGGATAGGGGTGTGGCCGGCCGGTAAAAAAATTTTTACCGCTGTCGGCTTGATGGAGCGGTGGGTTTAAAAAATTGCACCCGACTCAGGTAGGGGCTTAGCAGCCCGTTGAAAGACTCTGCGGGCTGTCAGGCTGGTAATGTTGCGCCAAGGGCCTCGCGCAGTGTTTTGACCCCTTTGACCTCGAGGCCCTTCACCGGTTTCGGCGGCCTGTTCTGCCAGGGAACCACGGCCAGGGCAATGCCGTGTTTGGCCGCTTCCTGCAGCCGGGCCACGCCGTTCGGCACCGGCCGGACCTCGCCGGCAAGCCCTATTTCCCCGAACGATACCATCCGCTGCGGCAGAGGCCGGTTTTTCATGCTCGAGGCCACGGCCAGGAGCAGGGGCAGGTCGGCCGCGGTCTCGGTTATCCTCACCCCGCCGACCACGTTGAGGAACACGTCCCGGTTCCAGGTGGATATGCTGCCGTGGCGGTGCAGGACTGCGAGCAGCATGGCCAGACGGTTGGCGTCGAGCCCAAGGCTGACCCGGCGGGGGTGTTCGCCGTATGACTCGTCGGTCAGGGCCTGGATCTCCACCAGCAGGGGGCGGCTGCCCTCCCATACCGCCATCACGCTGCTGCCCGGCATGGGATCGCCCTGGCCGGTGAGGAAAATTGCCGAGGGGTTTTTTATTTCGCGCATGCCCTGGTCGGTCATGGCGAAGACCCCGAGTTCGTTCACCGCGCCGTAGCGGTTCTTCACCGCCCGGACCATGCGGAAGCGGTTGTCGCTTGCGCCCTCGATGTAGCAGACCACGTCGATGATGTGCTCGAGCACCCTGGGGCCGGCCAGATCGCCGCTCTTGGTCACGTGGCCGATGAGGAACACGGTGACGTTGTTCTGCTTGGCGAACGCGGTCAGCCGGGCCGCGGCCTCGCGCACCTGGCTGACCGAGCCGGGCGCGGAGCCGATGTCGCCGCACTGCAGGGTCTGGATGGAGTCTATTATCAGGAAGGCGGGGGCGTTGGCCTCGGCCGTGGCGATGATGGCCTCGGTCGATGTCTCGGCCTGCAGGAGCAGCCGGTCACGGCCAAGGCCGAGACGGATGGCGCGCTGGCTGATCTGCTGCGGCGATTCCTCGCCGCTGATGTAGATGGTTTTGTGCTTCTCCGCGAGCCGGCAGGAGACCTGGAGCAGCAGGGTGGACTTGCCCACCCCGGGATCGCCGCCCACCAGGATCACCGAGCCCGGCACGATCCCGCCGCCCAGCACCCGGTCGAGCTCGGCGAAACCGCTTTTTGTCCGGCCGGCCGCGTCGCTCTTCACCTGGGAGAGGATAGTCAGCTCGGAGCGTATTCCGGCGAACCCGGCCCGGCCCGCCTCCTCGGGGCTCACCTCATCGAGACAGTTCCACTCCCCGCAGGCCTGGCATTGGCCGGCCCACTTGCCGCTCTCGGCCCCGCACTCCCGGCAACGGAATTTTTTTTGCTTTTTTTTCATACCAGAAATCAGAAGTCAGATGACGGAAACCAGAAGAGCTTTTGACGAGTCGGACAAACAACCGGCACCATTTTTTTGGGGAGACCCCGACTCGCAACCCGGCCCAGTTCCCCGAAGCCACAAGATTCCCCCGCCCCCGTGAGCGTTCGAGAGCGGGCCGGATGCAAGGAGGCAACGGTCTTGATTATACTTCGGTATATCAAGGCGTTGCCGACACAGCAGACGGCCCGCTATCGGGCGCTCACGGGGGCGGGATCACACCAGCTCGGCCATCACCCGGTTGGCGAACCTGAAGCCCAGGGCGGTGAGGCGCAGGCGGTCCGCCTCCATCTCCACCAGCTCCCGGTCCGCCAGCCGTCCCAGGACATCGCCGTACATCTCCCGGATCTCCGGGGTGAGACGGGCCCCGGCCGCGGTCCGCAGGCCCATGACAACCGTTTCCCGCGTCCGGGCCCGCGGCGGCATGATCTCGAAGGAGGCCAGCGGCCATTCGCCCCGGCCCAGCTTTTCCAGATATAAGTCGGCCGCAGTGGTGTTTGTCAAACGTATTCCTTCAAGGTACGAGACCGCGCCCGCGCCAAGGCCGAGGTAGGGACGGTTTCTCCAGTAGTTGAGGTTGTGGCGGCATTCGCGGCCCGGCTGGCAGTAATTGGAGATCTCGTAGCGGATGAAGCCTTTTTCCGCGGTCAGGCGCGCGGTGATCCGGTCCATCTCGCAGAGCGCCTCTTCATCCGGCAGGGCGAGTTCTTCCCGGCGGCGGTGGAAGGCGGAGCCCGGTTCGATCGACAGGTCGTAGATGGAGATGTGCTCCGGCGCAAGCGAAAGGGCGGTTTCAAGCCCGGCGCGGAAGCTTTCCGGGCTCTCGCCGGGCAGGCCGCGGATGAGGTCGAGGCCCAGGTTCTTGAAACCGGCCTGCCGGGCCGCTTCCACTGCGGCTGCGGCGTCGTCCGCGCTGTGGCTGCGGCCGCTTTTTTCGAGCACGGCGTTGTCGAAACTCTGCACGCCGATGCTGATCCGGTTCGCCCCCAGCTCCCGGAGCAGGGCAAAGGTGTCCCGGTCGGCCCGGTTGGGGTTGGCCTCCACGGTTATCTCCGCGTCCGGGGCGATGGCGAGATTTTTCCGCACCCCCGTGAACAGACGGGCAAGTTCCCGGCCGGGCAGGATGGTAGGGGTGCCACCGCCGATGAACATGGTGTCGAAAACGGTGTCGCGGCTGAGCCGTTCCCGCGCTATTTTCGCATCCAGGATGAGCCCGTCCACGTAGGGGGCCGGATCGCGGCCGGCCAGGGGTTCGGAGTTGAAGGCGCAGTAGGCGCAGCGGCTTACGCAGAAGGGGACGTGGACGTATAGGCCGATGCGGTTGGCGGCCTGTCGAGAAGCCGCCGCGCCCGATGACACCGCGTGACGATCAGGCCCGGAATGTCCGTTTGTTGCGGGTAAACCGCGATTCTCCGCCGGACTGTTCCTTGTCCCATCTTCGCTCATGACGTTTTCAACGGGCTCCTCAGCCGGGGAGCCCATCGCATTCCCGGCCGATCTCGGCCATGATGCCGTGGTCGGCGAAGCTGTAGGGTTTTTCATCTTCGCCCACCACCAGATGGTCGAGCAGGCGGATGCCGCATGCAGCGCAGGCGAGGTAAAGGCGGCGGGTCAGGGCCTTGTCCTCGGCCGAGGGCCGGGGATTGCCGGAGGGATGGTTGTGGGCCACGACCACGGCGCTGGCGTTGGCCATGAGCGCGGTCCGCACCACCTCGCGGGGGTAGACCGCGCCACGGTCCACCGTGCCGGCGAACAGGTCGTGCGAATCGATTATTTTGAGGGATGTGTCGAGGAGGATGACCTTGAAGACCTCGCGGTCAAGGCCGCGGCTCCAGTGGGCCAGGTACTCGGCCACCTCGCGGGAGGAACGGAGGTACTGGCGGTCCCGGAGGCGGGTTTTCAGAAAACGGCGGCCCGTTTGATGGACGAGAAGCAGGGCGGCCGAGTTGGCCGGGCCGATGCCGCGGACCTTCATCAGCTCATCTGGCGCGGCCTCAAGCACCCCGGCCAGGCTGCCGAACCTGGCCACGGCCTCGCGGGCCGGGTCCTTGCAGTCCTTTCTGGGGGTGCCGAGGGCGAGCAGCATCTCCACCACCTCAACGTCGGTGAGGGCGTCGATGCCGCGGTCGAGAAGTTTGCGGCGCATCCGTTCCCGGTGGCCGCGAACCCTGTTTCTCCATTCGTCCCCGCCCGCCATCTCCTTTCTCCGGCGGCCCTACTTCCTCGCGGCCAGCTCCTTTGCGAACAGCTCGTTGGCCAGCTTGGGGTTGGCCCGGCCGCGGGTTTTCTTCATCAACTGGCCGACAAAGAAGCCCATCACCTTGGTCTTGCCGTCCAGGTACTGGGCCACCTGGTCCGGGCTTGCATCGAGGATCTCCCGGACCGCGGCGAGGAGTTCGCCCTCGTCGCTCACCTGGACGAGGTTCTTTTCCTTGACCACTGTGGCCGCATCCTTGCCGCTTTCCACCATCTCGGCGAACACGGTTTTGGCGATCTTGCCGCTGATGGTGCCCTTGTCCTCCATGACGAGCAGTTCGGCCAGGGCTGCGGGCGCGACCGGGAAGGAGGCGATGTCGCGCTCCGATTCCTTGAGTTCGCGCACCACTTCGGAGGCGATCCAGTTGGCGAGTTTCCTGGGGTTGTTGAATTTTTCCAGGGCGGATTCGAAGTAATCGGCCAGTTCCCGGTCGCCGGTCAGGACCGCGGCGGTGTCGGCCGGAAGGCCGAGATCGCTGATGAACCGCTGGAGGCGCTCTTCGGGCAGCTCGGGCAGGGAGCTTTTCGCCGCCTCGATCCATTCGTCGTCTATCTCCACCCAGACCAGGTCCGGGTCGGGGAAGTAGCGGTAGTCGTGGGCCTCCTCCTTGCCGCGCATGGACACGGTCCGGTTCGCGTCCGGGTCCCAGAGCAGGGTCTCCTGGACCACCTCGCCGCCGTCGAGGAGGATGTCGCGTTGGCGGCGTTCCTCGTACTCGAGCGCCTTCTGGACGTTGCGGAAGGAGTTCATGTTCTTGAGTTCGGTCCTGGTGCCGAACTCGTCCGTGCCGGCGGGCCTCAGCGAGATGTTGGCGTCGCAGCGGAAACTGCCTTCCTGCATGTTGCCGTCGCAGATGTCGAGGTAGCGGAGAATGGCGTGCAGCCTGCGCAGATAGGCGGCCGCCTCGGCCGGGGAACGGATGTCGGGCTCGCTTACGATCTCGATCAGCGGCACGCCGGTGCGGTTCAGGTCCACGTAGCTTTCCGGCTCGTGTTCGGAGTGGACCAGCTTGCCTGCGTCCTCCTCCATGTGGATGCGGGTTATGCCGATGCGGCTGGCATTGCCGTCCGTCTCCACCTCGATCCAGCCGTGTTCGGCGATGGGGAACTCGAACTGGGAGATCTGGTAGCCCTTGGGCAGGTCGGGATAAAAATAGTTCTTGCGGGCGAACTGGTTCCTGCGGTTGATTTGGCAGTTGGTGGCGATCCCCATCTTCAGGGCGAAGTCCACCACCCGGCGGTTGAGCACCGGCAGGACCCCGGGCATGCCCAGACACACCGGGCAGACGTGGGTGTTGGGCCCGGCCCCGAAGGAGGTGGAGCAGCCGCAGAATATCTTGCTTGCGGTCTTGAGCTGGGCGTGGACCTCAAGCCCGATCACGGTCTCAAACTGCATTCGTTCTTCTCCGTTTTTTCTGTTCCCCTGAACCCCTGAACCCCTAAGCCCCTATCCACGCGGCGATCCTTTCCCGTTCATTCTGCCAGTCCTCCGGCCGGACGCGGCGTTTGAGGAACATGCGGAAGAGCTCGTCCACGGTCCGGGTCAGGAGTTCGAACAGGTATATGCGGTCGAGGATACGGCCGGCAACGGCGTCCGGTCCTTCTTCCTCTTCGGCCGCGTTCATGGTCTTGGGCAGCCGCACGCTGCGGAACTCCAGCATCCCGGCCCGGATGGTGACGTGCCACTCGTAGGTGTCGCGGGCGACGAGCAGTCTCGCCTGCTCTATCTTCTTGCCCAGGGCGAGGCCGGTGCGGGCCTCGGTGAGCCCGGCGCGCAGCCCCTGGCAGATGACCTTCTCCAGGTCCTCGCCCTCGCCGCTCTCGAGCAGCAGATGCTTTTCGAAGACAACGTTGACATCTTCCTGCGAGTCCTCCAGAAGTATGGCGCCGCCGCGCTCCTCGCTCGCAAACCACAGCCAGGTGAGGAACTCCTGGCCCAGAAACCGTTTTTCCTTTATGAGATCGACAAGGTCCATGATCCTGAATCCGTGACGGCTTGGTGGATGTTAACAGCCCGTTGAAAAACTACTGCGCTTGATGATGCGGCGTCAAAATCCGGCTCAAAATGCTCATTTACTCCATGTAAACTGCGCTTTTTCGCCGGATTTTTCCTTGCCTCATCCGCGCTCGCTACCTTTTTCAACGGGCTGTTAACGCATCTGTCTGAAATAAGATTTTTTTAAAAAACGCCTTGGTGGAAATTTCATCCCGCCGCCCTGCGGGGCGTCCATATCAGGAGACAGGGGCCAGGATACAGGAGACAGTTGTTTGCATGGTTCATCCCCTAAGCCCCTAACCTCTCTCGAGCGCTCACGGATTCAGGATGACAAAAGATCCTTTAAGCGATGACCGCCGGGGTCAGTTCGTGCAGTTCGTCCGCGGCATCGGGCAGCAGCGCCGTGGCCAGGGTGAAGGGTATCTGCATGACCAGGCCGAGGTCAAAGGTGTCGCGGAACAGCTCCTCGAACACGGCCTGGGCCTTGCCGCTGGTGGAGAAGAAGGTGACCGCGTTGTCGGCCAGGTTCCAGTACATCTCGTACACCGCCGGGACCGGGGCGGCCTGCTTGAGCAGCCGCAGGCGGACGTTTTCCTTGAGTTCGAGCTTCTGGGAGCGCGACAGCTTCGGAAGCTGCCGTTCTTTCAGGATACGTTTCTCCTCCTTGAGGAAGAATTTTTTCAAGACCGCGGGCGCTACCTTGCGTTCGTCGATCCGCATGGCCATGGCGACGTTGTCTCCGGCGATGAATGACGCCTCGGAGAAGGAGGAGTCGAACATGCTGGCGAGGGATACCCAGCCTACGGAAAGCTCGTCAAACGAGTCGTCGATGTCGCGGAAGGCGCGGGCAGCTATCCTTTCGGCGGCGAAATCCCAGAAATCGGCCGGGATGTCGCCCTCGACCGTGTAGCGGACAAAACTTGCGGTGCCGGTAAGTAGCCCCATTTTTCCTCTGTCCCTCCGTCGGGATGTTCGGGTTGCGGGCCTGATGGACAGAAAAAGCCCGAGGAAAGATATATCAGAGTTTGCCGGGCGCCACAAGCCAATAGAGGAAACGCGGTTCCGGCCGCGGGCAGAAAAAAATGGAGCCACAGGCCATTGACATGTTAAAATTTATCCTGTAAAAAAGCCTTCCGCTGACGGGTCGTTAACTCAGTTGGTAGAGTATCTGCCTTTTAAGCAGAGAGTCGCGCGTTCGAGCCGCGCACGACCCACCAGTTCAAGCCCCGCAGGGCGTTGCGTCAGGCCCTCGGGAAACGATAATAAACTTCAGGATTCCGAACCGCCGTAAGGTGGCCGGGCCGCGGAAAGATAAGCAAAAAAGTCCCCATCGTCTAGCCAGGTCCAGGACACCGGCCTTTCACGCCGGCAACACGAGTTCAAATCTCGTTGGGGACGCCAGATGCAGAACGGGAGAATCGGCCGAGCGCCTGATTCTCCCGTTTTTTTTGTGCTTGGGATCAGTGCCTTGGGCCCGGCGGGCAGCGTGTGCGCGGGCGCTGCGTTGCCCGCCGGGCCGCCTACTGCACGGAAAAGATGTCGTTCAGGGCCATCTCGGCCGGGTAGGAGCCGTCGAAGCGGTGATGATGATAGGTGGAGATGAGCCCCCAGTCCCGCCTCACCTCGGCGAGCTGTTCCGCCACCATCTCCTTGAGCTTGTCTATCTCGCGGTCGTCGCATTCGCTGTAGATGAGGAAATCCGATCCTTTCCGCAGGAGGAGGACGGCCCTGTCGTCGTGGCTGTGGCTGTCGCCGAACTTCTCGGAGGTCTGATGCAGCTTCTGTCCCAGTTCGTCGAGGATCTGGTCGGCCTTGATGAATCCCAGCTCCTGGTTGAACTCCTGCAGATGGGGAAAGGATGCGGTGAGTATGTGGTATGGCCGCGATTTCTTCTTGAGGATCCTTGCGTCGTCAAGGTAGAGGAGGTAGCGGTAGTTGTAGAAGTCGCTGAGCGGTTCCCGGAAATAGGTCATCTGCCGGAACATCTCCAGATCCTCGGTGTAGTCGGCGCGGAAATCGCTGGTTATCTCGAGCGGATTCCAGTTCTCGGTGACCTTTTCGAGGAGATCGACGATTTCGCCGTCGAGCCGGCCTTCCTTGACCTCGAAGCGGAGGATGTCGAGGGCGCGGCGGCGCGACATGGGCCGCTTGTACGGCCTGCGGGAGATCAGGGCCTCGAACACGTCGGCCACGGCCACGATCCGCTCGAGCCTGCCGATCTCGGAGCCCTTGAGACCGTGGGGGTAGCCGCTGCCGTCGAGCCGCTCATGATGGTAAAGGATGATCCTGCGGATGCGTTCGTCGTGGTGATGCTTGGAGAATAGGCGGGCCCCGACCAGGGTGTGGACCTTCATGATGTTGCGGTCTATGCGGTCGAAGATTCCGGGCTTGAGCAGAACGTCGTCGGGGATGGCCACCTTGCCGATGTCGTGGACCAGGCAGCCGTGCTTGATGACCTCGAGCTCCTCGCTGCCCATCCCCATCTCCTCGCCGATCCGCCTTGATATCTCGGCCACCCGGAGGGCGTGCTCAAAGGTTGAGCGGTCCCGGTTTGCAAGCATCTCGTACATGATCTCGAAGAGGTTGACGATGAGCTCGTCCTTTTCCTCGTTGGCCTTTTCCACTTCCTTCTTGGAGATGGTCAGGGCCCGTTCCGCCTCGCGCCGTTCCTGGAGCTCCTGCTCGAGCTGCTGGTTCATCTCCTCCAGCTCCACCGTCCTCTCCTGCACCCTTTCCTCGAGCATGTCGCGGGAGCGCTGCAGCTCCTCCTCGGCCTGCTTGCGCTGGATGATGCCTGCGACCACATTGGCCGCGGCCCGCAGGGTTTCTTCAACCATCCGGTCGCGGCGGCAGTCCGCCTTGATGTACAGGGTGAAGACCCCGATGAGCTGGCGGCTGGAGGAGAGGATGGGCACACAGTAGTGGCCGTGGGGGGAGATGCCGTTGTAGCGGTGGTCGTGGAATTTGTCCACGCAGTTGGCGAACACCACCTCCTTTGAAAGGGCGCAGCGGCCGCAGAGGCACTGGCCGAACTGGATTTCGGCGCACATGGAGAGCAGGGAGTCGTTCAGCCCGCGCTGGGCCTTGAGTTCCAGGGTGCCGGGCTTGTCGCCGACCATGAAGATGGCGCCCTTGGGTTCCAGTTCCAGCCAGGGAAACGAGGTGATGCAGTAGATGAACTGCTCCAGGGTCTCGGTGAGGCTTAGCTCCTCGAGGGATAGGTTTAGCAGGCGGTTGAGGACCGTCTGGGTCTGGTAGCTGCGCCGCAGCTCCTCGCGGGCCGCCTTCTGCTGGCTGGTGTCGCGGATTATCGCCTGGGTGAGGATGTCGTCGGCTGTGACGATGCGGCTTATGGTCATGTCCGCGTCGATCGCCTGCCCGTCCCTGGTCTGCAGGACGGTCTCGAGACGGCAGCCGCTGTCGCCGCTCAGGTCGGCATCTGTGCCGGGCAGTTTGCCGTCCGGGGTGAAAAATGAGAACGAGTGCCCCTCGATTTCGGCCCTGGAGGGGAACCCAAGCAGTTCCGCGGCCCGGTCGTTGGCCTCGCGGATGATGCCGTTTTCGTCGTAGAGAAGGATGGCGTCGTTGGACTGGCTGAACAGCGAGCGGTAACGGCGCTGTTTCTCCCGCAGCAGCCTCGCGGCCCGGCCGCTTTTCGCCTGGCTTTCCCTGACCTTGTAGACGCTTATCAGCACTGCCAGCAGAAGGCAGATGGAAAGGGGGGAGAGGGTGGCGTAGAACCTGTTTATCAGCCGGTTGAGTTCGGCGGTTGCCGCAGTGATGTCATAATATATCTCGAAGGCGCCGGCAAAGTTACCCTTGTACATGATCGGAACATAAGTCTCGATCACGTCCCTGGGCATGACCTGCTCTTCCAGGGATGTCTGGTTCTTGCGCACGATCCGGGTGTGTGTGCGTCCCGACGCCACTATCTGGTGGAAGTATGGCTTGTGGTTGGTGACGCCGATGTCGTCTGGATCGGACGAGTATATGGTTTTCCCCTCGGCGGAGTATACTTTTATCTTGAGGAGGTTGAAGTCGCGCCTGGCCTTCTCCGCCTCGGCAGGCAGGGACGGCGGCAGGGTCTGCGATGTTATTGTTCCGTTGTTGCCGGAAAGAAGCGCGGTCTCGAGGTGGCGGGCCACCTTCACGGCTTGCTGCTCGGCGTTTTCGTTTATGAACGAGATGAAAGCCGGGGAAAGAAAGAAAATGGTATAAACAGGTAATACCAGGACGGAAAGAAGTGCCGATACCGCTAGCGTCTTGAGAAATTTCATACAGGTCGTTTCCGGCCCCGGCGGGCCGATGCCTGCTCCCCGGGCCTTTTCAGAACGGGAGCAGGGAAGCTTTTGTCCTTTATGTTTTTTATTTCAAATAGATAGATTTTATCACAGAACCACTGTTTAAACAAGCACTCTCCTGCCGGGATGGCAGGGTGGCCGGGGCTGTTGCGCCGGAGCGGAAGAAAAGGTTGTCTTTTCTGGTAATTATTACTAAAATAGTAAAAAACTTAACAAGGAGGCAGGTCAGTCATGGGAAATCTTAAGGGAAGCCGGACCGAAAAAAATCTGCTCACCGCGTTCGCGGGTGAGTCTCAGGCCAGGAACCGCTACACCTATTTTGCCTCAAAGGCGAAAAAGGAAGGTTATGTCCAGATCGCGGCCATCTTTCAGGAGACCGCGGACCAGGAAAAGGAGCACGCCAAAAGGCTGTTCAAGTTTCTCGAAGGCGGCGAGGTGGAGATAAGCGCCTCGTTCCCGGCCGGGGTTATCGGCTCCACCCTGGAAAACCTGAAAGCCGCGGCCGCGGGCGAGGAATACGAGCATACCAGCATGTATCCTGAGTTTGCGAAAACCGCCCGCGAGGAAGGGTTTGACGATATCGCCGCCGTGTTCGAGGCCATCGCGGTGGCGGAGAAGTTCCACGAAAAACGCTACCGGGCCCTGGCTGACAACATCGCAAAGGGCCGGGTCTTCCGCCGGGAGAAGAAGACCGCCTGGCGCTGCCGCAATTGCGGTTACATCCACGAGGGTGAGGAGGCTCCGGAGGTTTGTCCGGCCTGCGCCCACAAGCAGGCCCACTTCGAGGAGGCGTGCGAGAATTATTGATCTCGCCGCCGCCCCGCCTGCTATAATTTATCCTGAATCCGTGACGGCTTCGTGGGGTTTGTTAGAGCATCTATTTGAAATAAGATGCTTTTTTCTAGAAAAATTGCCTTGGCAAAAAAATCACCCCGCCGCCCTGCGGGGCGTCCGATAGCGGGCCATCTGCTGTGTCGGCAACTCGTTGATATACCGAAGTATAATCAACATCGTTGCCTCCTTGCACCTGGCCCGCTCTCGAACGCTCACGGATTCAGGATTTATCCTGTGCGGCCGTCGTCCGGTTTCCGGGCGGAGGCGGTTGGGGCAACCGTTCAGGATCAAAAAGCAAGGAGAGAAAAATGGCGAAGAAGGCAGGAATCTACAAGTGCGAGCTGTGCGGCAACATCGTCGAGGTCCTTCACGAGGGGGCGGGGCAGCTCGTCTGCTGCGGCCAGAACATGACCCTGATGGAGGAAAACAGCGTTGACGCCGCGGTTGAAAAACATGTGCCGGTAATCGAGAAGGTGGACGGCGGCTACAAGGTCACTGTCGGCTCGGTCGCGCATCCTATGGAGGAGAAACATTACATCGAGTGGATCGAGCTCATTGCGGCGGGCCAGGTCCTGCGGGCAGATCTCTCCCCAGGGGATGCGCCCGAGGCCGTTTTTGCCACCGCGGCGGACGAGGTCAGCGCCAGGAGCTACTGCAACCTGCACGGTCTCTGGAGGTCGAACTGATGCTTTCGGACAGCATGGAAGAGGCGCTTAACCGCCAGATAAACGCCGAATTCTACTCAGCCTACCTCTATCTTTCCATGAGTTCGTACTTCGAGTCGTCGGGGCTTTCCGGCTGCGCCAACTGGATGAAGATGCAGTTCCAGGAGGAGTGGATGCACGGCACCAAGATCTATGACTACGTGGTCGAGCGCGGCGGCCGGGTCCTTCTCGAAGCCATTGAGAAGCCGCAGTCCGAGTGGGATTCCCCCCTGGCGGTGTTCGAGCACGTGCTCGAGCATGAAAGAAAGGTGACCGGGCTGATAAACGCCCTGGCCGACCAGGCCCTGGACGAGCGCGACCACGCCACCTCCATCTTCCTGCAGTGGTTCATAACCGAGCAGGTGGAGGAGGAAGCCACCGCCTCGGGCCTTGTCGACCGGATGAAGCTCATCGGCGGCGATTCCTCGGCCCTGCTCACCCTGGATCAGGAACTCGCCACCCGGGTGTTCACCCCGCCGGCGTCCGGCGCCTGAGCCCGTCAGGAGTGGCGGAAGCTGTCATGACCCGCGGCGCCGATGACCGGCCCGCGGGTCATTTTTCATCCTCCCTCAGCGTTTATCCCGGACGAACTCCACCTTGCTCTTCGAGGGCAGAAGATCGGGCTCGCCGCTGATCTCGATTTCCACCTGGTACCTGTTCTCAAGTTCGGCCAGTTCCCTGCGTTTGCGGTTCTGCAGGTATTCGGCCACCTCGAGCGGCAGGCGGCAGCGGACTTCCTTCACCCCCTTGTCGGACGCGCCGGTCTGGATGCGGCGCAGGAATGACAGGGCCAGGGCCTCGGCCGAGCGCACCAGGCCGCGGCCGCGGCAGTGTTCGCAGATGCGGTAGGCGCCCTTTTCCACCGGCGCGGATATCTTCTGCCGCGATATCTGCAGGAGGCCGAACTTGGAGATAGGGCTGGTGTCGGTCTTGGCCTTGTCCCGTTTCAGGCAGGCCTTGAGATGGCGCTCAACTGCGCGTTTGTTGGCGTTGTCGCGCATATCGATGAAGTCGACCACGATCAGGCCGCCAAGGTCGCGCAGCCGCAGCTGCCGGGCCAGTTCCTCGGCCGCTTCCATGTTGGCCTGGAAGATGGAGTCCTCGAAATTGCCGCCGCGGTCGGTGCTGCCGGAGTTGACGTCGATCGCCACCAGGGCCTCGGTTGGGGTGATTACGATGGAGCCGCCCGAGGGCAGGGGCACCTGCGGCTGGTAGATCTGCTCGATCTGTTTTTCAATGCCGTAATAGTTGAATATCGGCCGCGAGTCGCGGTGCAGCCTGGCCCGCACCTTCTTCTTGCGTCCCGGCGGCATCAGTTCGAGAAACTCGTTTACCTGGCGCAGGGCGTCTTCGCTGTCAACCACGATCTCCTGGATGTTTTCGGAGAAATGGTCGCGGAGAAAACGGGCGATGGCGTCCTGCTCCCGGTGGATGAGGCCGGGCTTCTGGTTTTTGCGGCCGCGCTCGCGGATCTCTTCCCAAAGTTTCAGGAGGAACTTGAGATCGCGGGACAGGGCGCTCTTGGTCAACCCCTGGCTTGCGGTCCTGACGATGTAGCCGATCCCTTCCGGGATGTCGAAGCTCTTCATCATCGCCCGCAGCTTGTCCCGCTGTTTTTCGTCGTCGATCTTCTTGGAGATCCCGGCGGAATCGCTGCCCGGCATCAGCACAAGGAAACGGCCCGGTATGGACAGGTAGGTGGTGATGCTCGCGCCCTTGTTGCCGGTGGCCTCCTTGACCACCTGGACCAGCACCTCCCGGCCCCGCTTTATCACCTGGTCTATGCGCAGATCCCTGCCCCTTTTCTCCTTCAGGGACGGGTCGGCGTAGTATTCGGGGTGGATCTCGCTCAAGGGGAGAAAGCCGTTTCTCTCCTCGCCGATATCGACGAAGGCGGCCTGGAGGCTGGGCTCCACCGCCGTCACCCTGCCCTTGTAGATGTTGCCGCGGGTCTGGGTGTACATCACCGACTGGAGGTTGAAGGCCTCCACCCGGCCGTCCTCGACCAGGGCGATGCGGCATTCCTCGGGCTCGTCGGTGTTGATGAGGAGCTTGCAGAAGGTTGGGGCGCGGGAGGCCTCAGCGGTTTCTTCCGGCTTTTTCGTTCTGGTCCTGCCGGTCTTTTTCCGCCCCTGGCGCTCGGTCTGCGTTTTCTCCTGACTGCCGCCGCCGTTTTCCGTCTTTTCAGCCGGTTTCTCCTTTGCGTCCTGTTTTTTCTGGGACGCGCTCCGCCTGCGGGCCGGCCTTTTCCGTTTTCTGGACTGACCGCCGCTGTTAGGGGCCTTTGCCGTCTCTTTTGCGGATGTTTCTTCCGGCTTTTCCGCTCCGGATTCGTCTTCCCGGTCCACCTTTTCCTCCCTGGAACCGGTGAGCCACCTGCTGATATTGCTTATTTTGGCGAATACCGATTTCCCGTTTTCCTTTTCATTGTTCTCAGACATTAACAAAGAATCTCCGGCCTTGATGTTTCTTTTCCCTTATCCTGCCCTCCCCGACGAGCGCGGCAAGCATGGGTTCAACCCGCGGCAGCGCAAGTCCGAGGGCCTGCGCGATCTCCTCCGCCGGACATGGGCGGCGCGAAACCATCCCGGTGATGCGGCGCTCGATGTCCGCTTCGCCGCCGCCGCGGCCTTTTATCCTGGGAGCGGCAATGACCTCGACCCTGCCGGGGAAATGTCTGCCCGCCCTGTTAAGGTCGTCTGCGGACAAGGGAAAGGCGGTGTCGAGCGCGGGGGGGCGGACCACGGTGTTGAGCTGCACCAGGTCCGGTCTTATCGTGGACGCGGCCCGGGCCAGGGCCGCAAGTTCGGCTTCGCTGTCATTTAGCCCCTTTACCAGGAGAATTTCAAGCCAAATCTCGCCGCCGTACTCCTGCCGGAAACGGGCGAGGCCGTCGATGACCTCAGCAGGAGCCGGGCATCCGCGGGCCGGGCGGTTCACCCTGCGCCACGCCGTCTCGCTCGCCGCGTCGAGCGAGGGAACCACGATGTCGGCCAGGCAGAGAGATCTGCGGATTTCCGCGTCGGTGATGGTGGTGGCATTGGTCAGCACCACCACCGGCCGGCCGGCTTTTTCCTTCAGCAGCCTGATTATCCGGCCGAAGCCCGAGTGCAGGGTCGGTTCGCCCGATGCGGTTATGGTGAAGCAGTCGGGCGCGCAGAACGGGGCGGTGAGGAAGTTTTCCAGCTCCCCGACGATCCTGGAGGTGGGGATGTACTCCCGGCGTTCGCAGGTGTGGAGCGTGGTCCGCCCCACCTCGCAGTAGACGCAGTCGTGCGAGCACACCTTGGCCGGGAGCAGGTCTATCCCCAGGGAAAGCCCCAGCCGCCGCGATGATACCGGGCCGAATATGACGCCTTTTGGGCTCTTGCCGCTGCGGCTATTGCTTGACACCCGAAACTCCTTGAGATTAAATCGTTTTTTCGCGCTTGCCTGCGGCAGCACGTCCGCCGTCTGCGGGCCGCCTGCCTCGATGTTAAACCGTAACCGTCCGGGAGTACAGATAAAATGCGAAGCGACCTGATGAAAAAGGGGCTCGAACGCGCCCCGCACCGTTCCCTGTTCAAGGCCATGGGCTACACCGATGAAGAGATATCCCGTCCCATAATCGGCGTCGCCCATTCCCACAACGAGATCATCCCCGGTCACATCCACCTCGACCGGATCGTGGATGCGGTCAAGGCCGGCATCCGCATGGCCGGCGGCACCCCGGTGGCCTTCGGCACCATCGGCGTCTGTGACGGCATTGCCATGAATCACAAGGGCATGAAGTATTCCCTGGCGAGCCGGGAGGTGATCGCCGACTCGGTGGAGATCATGGCCCAGGCCCATCCATTTGACGGCCTGGTGCTGGTGCCGAGCTGCGACAAGATCACCCCGGGAATGATAATGGCCATGCTCAGGCTGAACATCCCGGCGGTGGTGGTCAGCGGCGGCCCCATGCTCACCGGCCGCCACCGGGGCCGCGACGTCCACCTGGTCAGCGTCTTCGAGGGAGTGGGCCGGGTCAAGTCCGGGCAGATGGACGAGTCCGAACTCTGTGAGCTGGAGAGTTCCGCCTGTCCAGGCTGCGGCTCCTGCGCCGGGATGTTCACCGCCAACTCCATGAACTGCCTGGCCGAGGCCATAGGTCTGGCCCTGCCCGGCAACGGCACCGTGCCCGCGGTCTCGGCCGCCCGCATCCGGCTGGCAAAGCATGCGGGCATGGCAGTGATGAACCTGGTGGAAAGGGACATAAAACCGCGCGACATCGCCACCCGCGAGGCCTTTGAGAACGCCATGGCCGTGGACATGGCCCTGGGCTGCTCCACCAACACCGTGCTCCACGTTCCGGCGATTGCAAGCGAGGCGGGCGTCGATCTGCCCCTTGACGCCTTCAACGAGGTGAGCGCGAGAACCCCCCATATCGCAAGCCTGATCCCCGGCGGTCCCCACAGCATGCAGCAGCTCGACGAGGCCGGCGGCGTGCCTGCGGTGCTTGCCGAGCTGGCCCGCGGCGGCTGCGCGGTCAACCTCGGCGTGATGACCGTCACCGGCCGGCCCCTGGAAGAAAACCTCGAGGGCGTGCGGATATGCGATCCGGAGATCATCCGCGCCGTGGACGACCCCTATCACCGCGAGGGCGGTATCGCCATTCTCCGCGGCAACCTCGCCCCTGACGGCGCGGTGGTCAAGCAGTCGGCCGTGGCGCCGGAGATGATGCGCCACCGCGGCCCGGCCCGGGTCTACAACTCCGAGGAGGAGGCCCAGGAGGCCATCCTCGGCGGCCGGATAAAGGAGGGCGACGTGGTGGTCATCCGCTACTGCGGCCCCAGGGGAGGCCCCGGCATGCCGGAGATGCTCTCGCCCACCTCGGCCATCATCGGCATGGGCCTTGGCAAGAGCGTGGCCCTGCTCACCGACGGCCGTTTCAGCGGCGGCACCCAGGGCGCCTGCATCGGCCACGTCTCGCCCGAGGCGGCCGACGGCGGCCCCATCGCCCTGGTCCATGAAGGAGATATCATCGCCATCGACATCCCGGCCCGGACCATGACCCTGGAGGTGGACGAGGCTGAACTGGAAAAACGGCGCAGCCGGTGGCAGCCGCCCGCACCCAACATCACCAGCGGGTACGCGGCCAGGTATGCAGCGATGGTGACCTCCGGGGCCACCGGCGCGGTCTTGAAGAAGTGAGCCGTCTTTTCTCGCGCAAGGCCGCGGCCGGGCTGGAAGGATCTGCCTGAACCGCCGCCGGTGAACGGATGAAAAAGATCTGCTCCATTGTTGATGGGCCCGCAAGAGGCGTTCCATGCCCTTCTCAATGGCTGACAGCCCGCGTTGCATTCTTCGACTGGTTGTCAGGTGGAAGGTTTGATGCTGCGGCGGTCTTCCTGATGCTCGTCTGCGTATTCTTTCCGGCCGCGGCCGCGGCCGGGGAAGGCCGGGGCGGCTGGCGCGTCGAGGCCGGGCAGATGGAGAGTTCGGCCGCCGGGGTGGTGACCGCCACCGGCGAGGTGGAGATGCGGCCGGTCAGGGGCGACGCCGTGATCCGTGCGGACCGGGTGGTATACGACCGGAAGAACGCCAGGGTCGAGGCCCGCGGCCGGGTGGAGGTGCGCCAGAAGGACGACCGCCTGACCGCTGACTACGCCGAAATCGACCTTGACAGCGGCGATATCGTCCTGAAAAACGGCCTTCTCTATTACGATCCCGCCCACCTGTACGTCGAAGCCGGGGATATGAAGCGGATCGGCGGAACCCTGTGGCGGTTCCGTGACCTCACCCTGTCCACCTGCCGGTTCGGGCCGTCGTCCGCGCCGGACTGGGCCTTTGGCGCGGGCCGGGGCCGCATCACCGTTGACGGGTATGCCTTTCTCACCCACGTCACCTTCAGGGTCCGCGGCGTTCCGGTCTTCTATATCCCCTGGCTTGCGCTTCCGGCCAAGACCACCAGGCAGACCGGTTTCCTCTTTCCCTGGATCTCAAGCTCGAGCCGCGACGGCGTCGCGTTTGCGGCCCCGTTTTTCGTCAACGTCTCGCCGAGCGCCGATTTCACCCTGTTTCCGGGATACCATGAAAAACGCGGGCCCTCGCTCGGCCTCGAGGCCCGTTTTCGCGGCGCGGAAAGCGCCGGGCTTGTGGCCTTGAGCTGCCTTCACGACCGCACCGCGGAGGAGAACCCTGCCACAGACGGCGACTACCGCAGCGATGGCGTCCTGCGGACCCGCCACGACCGCTGGTGGCTGCGGGGCAAGCTGGAGCGCAGCCTTGGCCGCTTTGCGGATTTCGTGGCCGATATCGACGCCGCTTCCGACCAGGACGTGATCCTGGAGTTCCGCGACGGCGCTGACGGGTTCGAAAAATCGGTGAAACAGAGCCTGGCCATGTTCAACTCCGCCTACCAGGATCCGGGCCTGGCCATGCGCGAGAACATCGCCGGCGTCCAGGGGCGGGGGAAATACGGTTTTGCCGGAATTCAGGCCGTTGTTGTTGACGATCTCGAGGAAGAGGAGAGGCCGGGCGAGGCTCTCCATACCCTGCCGCACCTTTCGGCCGACCTTCGGATGCCTGCGCTGCTGCCGGAGGCCACCCTGGCCCTGGCCGCGGATTATCATAATTATTACCGTCGCCAGGGAAGCGGATATCAGCGGATGTACCTGCGGCCGGAGCTGGTCGCGCCTTTCCCCTGGAAACTTTTCGAGGGCAGGATCGCACTTGGCGCGGACGAGCGGCTTTACCGGGTGGAATACCACGGAGACGCAGCCGGAGAAAGCGGCGGTTACGAGCGCCACGGCGTTTCGGCCAGGGCCAACATGGCCGCCACCTTCAGCCGCGATTACCCTGGAGCGGGCTTTCGGCACGGCGTCAGGCCCAACCTGGTCTATTCGTTCCAGGACGCGGACGGCCGCGGCGAGGTCATGGCGCTCGACGCCGACGACGCGATGGCCGACGTCAACCAGGCGGCCTGGGAGCTGAACAACTATTTCTGGATCGCGGGCAAGGATGGCAGGGGAGAAAGACTTGCGGCCCGGCTCAAGTTTTCCCAGAAATACGATATTATCGAGGCCAGGCGCGACGATCCCGCCACCCCCCGCCGCCCCCTTGGCGATCTCGAATGCGATCTCGAGCTTTTCCCTGCGGACCGTTTCTATTTCAGGTACCAGGCCGCGCTGAACATGTACGGCGAGCATGTGACCCGGACCACGGTTGAGGGACGTTATCGGAAGGGGGACAACCGCATAAGCCTCAACTACGCCGAGTCCGCTTCCGCCCGCGACCTGACCGCGAGCCTGCGGTTGCGGCCCTGGCAGCGGATTATCCTGGCCTACGAGACCGTGGAGTCGTTCCTCTATGACCACAAGGTGCGGGAAACCGCTTCGATCACCTATGAACCGGGATGCTGGGGGATATCTCTCGAGGCGGGCCAGGACAGCGGCGGCCGCAGGCTCATGCTGGTCGTCTCTCTTTCCGGAATCGGTCGTGGGGTGCGTATCTCCGCGGATTGAGCGGTTTCTGTTCGGCTTTATTTCCCGGCCGCGTCCGGTTATACTGGCGGAAGGCTGCGTTCAGCCCTGAAACATCCCGTTTAAAAAAGATCGCTGCGTGGCCAACGGGCTGCAAGGCGTCCTCAAACCAACCAGGCACACCGGTATCCCCATCAAGAAAATGCGAATAGCGACACTGTGTTACCTTTTCCTTGCCGTCTCCATCCTTGCCGTCCCCGCGCCCCTTGCCGCCGGGCAGAACCGGAAACTGGCCGCCGATATGGTGACCGACGGTCAGCCCATCGACATTGGTTCGCAGAGGTACCGGGATCTTTTTGCCGAGCTTGAGCGCAAACACGGCTTTGCCAGAAAGGAATTGCTCGACACCTTCAGGGGGGTGACGATAAAACGCCGGGTGCTCGAGCTGATGGACCATCAATGGGAGGCCAGGCCATGGTACGAGTACTGGCCCAGGTTCATCACCCCCGCGGTAGTCAGGGAGGGCAGGGAAAAGCTGCGCATGTACCGCCGTCTGCTTGATCGGGTGGAGGAGCGTTTCGGGGTCGAGCGGCAGTACCTTGTCGCCATCTGGGGGATCGAGTCGGGCTACGGCCGCCACAAGGGGGCCTTCAGGATCTTCCAGACCTTGAACACCCTGTTCGACGCCTATCCGCGCCGCAGTGAGTTCTACCGCGGCCAGCTCATAAGTTTTCTGCTTCTGTGCCGGGAGAACGGCATCGATCCCAGGGGTGTGACCGGCTCCTACGGCGGCGCCTTTGGCCAGACCCAGTTTATCCCCTCGAGCTTCCGCGAGTACGCGGTCGACTTCGACGGCGACGGCCGCCGCGACGTGTGGAGCTCGGTGGCCGACATCGTCGCCAGCATCGCCAATTACCTGCACCGCTACAAATGGAAGTTCGGGGCGCCGGTTTACGTGGAGCTTGGCGGACGGCTGCGGGACGCGCGGCTCGAGAAGGTCTGCGCCCTCGGCCGCAGGGGGCTCATCGGCTGGCAGGAGCTTGCGCGCCTGCAGAAGGTTGAGCTGCCGCCCGCGCCGGTGACCGGCCGGGTGACGATCGTCAAACTGGAGGAGGGGCCGGACCGGATGCGCTATGTGGCAGGCTACCCCAATTTCCAGGCCATCACCAAGTGGAACCACTCCAACCGCTACGCCATGGCGGTGAGCCTGCTCGCGCAGCGGCTGGCCGCCGGCGCCAAAGACAAGAAGTCCTGATTGTTACAGACTGGAGCCATAAAAAACCGGGTCCCGGCAGGGAAGCCGGAACCCGGTTTTTGGGTTTTCGGGAGTGATGCTGTTCCCTGATACGCATCCGGCCCGTTGTCTAACAGCCCGTTGAAAAACTACTGCGCTTGACGATGCGGCGTCAAAATCCGGCTCAAAATGCTCATTTACCCTATGTAAACTGCGCTTTTTCGCCGGATTTTTCCTTGCCTCGTCTGCGCTCGCTACGTTTTTCAACGGGCTGCTAAGCTCACGGACCCGGGCGGTTGTCAGCCAATGGCCTTGCGTCCCTTGATGAGATCCTCGATGACCCCGGGATCGGCCAGGGTGGAGGTGTCGCCGAAGTCCTCGTCGCCCACCGCGATCTTGCGCAGGACCCGGCGCATGATCTTGCCGCTCCTGGTCTTGGGCAGACCGTCGGCGAACTGGATGAACTCGGGCGTGGCGATGGGGCCGATCTCGCTGCGCACGTGTTTCACCAGCTCGCTGCGCAGCTCGTCGCCGGCCTCGACCCCGGCCTTGAGGGTGACGTAGGCGTAGATGGTCTGCCCCTTGACCGGATGGGGCACGCCGATGACCGCGGCCTCGGCCACCTTGTCGTGGGCCACCAGGGCGCTCTCGATCTCGGCGGTGCCGAGGCGGTGGCCGCTGACGTTGATGACGTCGTCGAGGCGGCCCATGACCCAGAAGTAGCCGTCCTCGTCCTTCCGCGCCCCGTCTTCCGGATCATATATGCCCTCGAAACGGGAGAAATAGGTCTTCTTGAACCGTTCCGGGTCGCCGAAGACGCCGCGGAGCATGCCGGGCCAAGGCTTCCTCAGCACCAGGTGGCCGCCCTCGTTGACCCCGGCCTCGGTGCCGTCTTCCTTGAGGATGGCGGCGTCGATCCCGGGAAGCGGCCTGGTGGCGCTGCCGGGCTTGAGCGGGGTGGCGTAGGGCAGGGGGCTGATGAGGATGCCGCCGGTCTCGGTCTGCCACCAGGTATCGACAATGGGCAGTTTGGACTTGCCCACGTGTTCGTGATACCACATCCAGGCCTCCGGATTGATGGGCTCGCCCACGCTGCCCAAAAGCCTCAGGCTCGAGAGGTCGTGCTTGTCGACCGGTTCCTCGCCGAAACGCATCAGGGCGCGGATGACCGTGGGCGCGGTGTAGAAGATGTCCACCTTGAACTTGTCGACGATGTGCCAGAAACGGTCCGGCCCGGGCCAGGTGGGCACGCCCTCGAACATGACCGAGGTGGCGCCGAGGGCGAGCGGGCCGTAGACGATGTAGGTGTGGCCGGTGATCCAGCCGATGTCGGCGGTGCACCAGAAGACGTCGTCCTCCTTGATGTCGAAGACCCACTGGGTGGTGTGGGCTGCGTAGGTGATGTAGCCGCCGGTGGTGTGGACCACGCCCTTGGGCTTGCCGGTGGAGCCGGAGGTGTAGAGGATGAAGAGGGTGTCCTCGGCCTCCATGGTCTCGGGCTCGCAGAAGTCGCTGATGTCGTCCGCGGCCATTTCCTCGTGGTACCAGTGGTCGCGGCCTTCCTGCATGTTGACCTCGTTGCCGGCCCGTTTGACCACGATGACGTCCTTGACCGAGGGGCAGTTGGCCAGGGCCTCGTCGGCGTTGGGCTTGAGCGGGATGGTCTTGCCGGCGCGGAGGACCGCGTCGCTTGTGATGAGGACCTTGGCCTCGCAGTCCTGGATCCTGCTCTGCAGGCTCGCGGCCGAGAACCCGGCGAAGACCACGCTGTGGATGGCGCCGATGCGGGCGCAGGCGAGAAGCGAGATGGCCAGCTCCGGGATCATGGGCAGGTAGATGGAGACCCGGTCCCCCTTCTTGACGCCTTTCTTGCGCAGGACGTTGGCCAGCCGGCAGACCTCGGTGTGGAGCATCTGGTAGGTGTAGACCCTGACGTCCTCCTCGGGTTCGCCCTGCCAGATGATCGCGGCCTTGTTGCGGCGGCCGTCCTCCAGGTGGCGGTCGAGGCAGTTGGCGCTGACGTTCAGGCGGCCGCCGTCGAACCAGCGGATCTCCGGCTTGGTGAAGTCGTAGTCCAGCACCTTGTCCCATTTCTTCTCCCAGGTGATGAGCTCGCTTGCGCGGTCGGCCCAGAAACCTTCAGGGTCTTCGGCGGCGCGTTTGTAGAGAGCCTCGTACTCGGCCATGTCCTTGACATTGCCCGGCCCTCTCTTGGATGAGGCCGGAGGATCGAATACCCTGCTTTCCTGCGACAGGCTGGTGATTTTCTCTTCGCTGCTCATGGGATCTGCCTCTCTTTTGGAATGATTCTGTTTTTTCGCCTATATGCGCACGAACGTTCAGGTGCGGATCATGAAACGATTGTACCTGAAGCCGGACTGTCGCGGTCAAGTCAAATCACGCCGCTGCTGTTTCGTTGGGTCTTTAGCATGGTTTCACGGGGTGAGGCGGAATCTGCCCCATGGATATCCCCCCGGCCTTTGAGTCTCGGCCAGGCCGGGGAGGAGGGAGCGCACGGGCGGCGGACGCGCCGCCCGTGGCTGCCTCTGCGGGTTTATCAGTGGTCGGTGGCGGCTCCGGCGCCGCGGGGATAGCGGATGCTCTCGACCAGGTCCTGAACATCCTGCGGCGGCGGCGCGGTGAGCTTCGAGACCACGGTGGTGACGATGAAGTTGAGGATCATGCCCACCGTGCCGATGCCCTCGGCGCTGATCCCCAGGAACCAGGGCTTGCCGCCCATGAACTTGATATTGACGATGTACAGGAAGGTGAAGGTGATACCCACCACCATGCCGGCGATGGCGCCTTCCCGGTTGGTGCGCTTGGAGAAGATGCCGAGCACTATGATCGGGAAGAACGAGGACGCTGCAAGGCCGAAGGCGAAGGCCACCACCTGGGCGACGAAGCCGGGCGGGTTGATGCCGAAGTATCCGGCGACGATGACCGCGAGCCCGATCATGATCCGGCCGAGGGTGAGCCGCTGTTTCTCCGTGGCCTGACGGTTTATCAGCCGGTAGTAGAGGTCATGGGAGATGGACGAGCTGATGACGAGCAGCAGGCCGGAAGCGGTTGACAGGGCCGCGGCGAGCCCGCCGGCCGCCACCAGGGCGATGACCCAGGCTGGCAGGTTGGCGATCTCCGGATTGGCCAGCACCATGATGTCGCGGTCGATGAAGAGCTCGTTGGCGTTGGGCAGCATCTCGTTGGCAAGCAGCCGCTCGCCGTGGACGCCGGTCTCGCCGGTGAACCTGGGCTTGCCCTTGAAGGGCTTGCCGGCCGCATACTGGATGACGCCGTCGCCGTTCTTGTCCACCCAGGCGATGAGGCCGGTCTTTTCCCAGTTCTTCATCCAGGAGGGGGCCTTGGCGTACTCCTTGTTGCTGATGGTGTTGATCATGTTGTAACGGGCAAAGGAGGCAACCGCCGGCGCTGTCGTGTAGAGGATGGCGATGAAGAGGAGGGCGTACCCGGCGGAAAGCCGGGCACCACGAACGTTGGGTACTGTGTAGAAGCGGATGATGACGTGCGGCAGGCCGGCGGTACCCACCATAAGAGCCATGGTTATGCAGAAGACGTCGAGCATGGACTTGGAGCCCGGCCCGAACGCCTTGGTGTACTCGGAGAAACCGAGATCGCGGTTGAGGGCGTCGAGGGTCTCGAGGAGGTATTTGCCGGTGTCCTGCCCCTGGGCGATGGTGGAGCCGAAACCGATCTGGGGGATGAACGTCCCGGTGATCTGGCTGCTGATGGCAAAGGCCGGGATCAGGTAGGCGATGATGAGCACGGTGTACTGGGCCACCTGGGTGTAGGTAATGCCCTTCATGCCGCCGAGGGAGGCATAGAAGAAGACGATGGCCATGCCGATGAGGACCCCGGTGTTGACCGGCACCTCGAGGAAGCGGCTGAAGACGATGCCCACGCCGCGCATCTGGCCCGCGACATAGGTGAAGGAGACGAAGATGGCGCAGACCAGGGCCACGAGGCGGGCCACGTCGGAGTAGTAGCGGTCGCCGACGAAGTCCGGCACGGTGAACTTGCCGAACTTGCGGAGGTATGGGGCGAGCAGCAGGGCGAGCAGCACGTAGCCGCCGGTCCAGCCCATGAGGTAGATGGAGCCGGTGTAGCCGAGGAAGGAGATGAGCCCGGCCATGGAGATGAAGCTCGCGGCGCTCATCCAGTCGGCCGCGGTGGCCATGCCGTTGGCAAGGGGCGAGACCCCGCCGCCCGCGACGTAGAATCCCTTGGTTGTCTTGACCCTGGAAATCCAGGCGATGCCGATATAGATGCTGAAGGTGAGGCCTACCATGATGTAGGTCCAGGCGAGTATGGACATGATGAATCGCTCCTTTTTTATTTGGTTACGCCTGGTTGCCGCAGGCGTTTTCCTTTCCTGTCTTGTCGCGTTTTATTCGTGGACATCGTATTCGATGTCGAGCTTTTTCATCATTTTGTAATAGATGAAGATGAGGGCCACGAAGACGTAGATGGAGCCCTGCTGGGCGAACCAGAATCCCAGGGGGAATCCGCCGAGGCGGATGGCGTTGAGCTGCTCGACGAACAGGATGCCGCAGCCGTAGGAGACCACGGCCCAGATGATCAGCAGGACCGCCATCAGGGAGATGTTTCTCTTCCAGTAGGTTGCCAGATCTTTCTTCATCAGATTCCTCCTTCGTTCGGTTTGATCTGCGCGGCCGCCGGGTTTTGGGTCGGGGCCGGCCGGTTTGTGGCCGCGTAACCGTAATTTGGGGCTAAAACCTGCAATACGTGTGCCAAGAAAAGGACGGCTGGTGGATGGGGCTGTGTATCCCAAGGTTTGTTGCCTTTTTTTTCTTCATGTTGTCCTGTTTCCGGAATATCTGTTTATACCACTCAGTGGTATTGTGTCAATGCTGCCCCGGCAAGGTCGGCTTGTGTGTGTTTGTATCGGCGCTAACTCCTTCTTGTTGCAGAAAAAAAGAGCTTTCCCGGACCGCGATGGGTTAATATTGACACAATATGTGGCTATATAAGCCCATAATGTTTCATCTTGCGGAACAGGGTCTTGCGGGAGATGCCCATTTCCCTGGCCGTGCGGCTGCGGTGCCAGCGGTTGCGGTTCAGCGCCCGGATGATGACCGCTTTCTCGTGCTCCTTCACCGACTTCCTCAGGTCGGTTTCGGCCGGCTCCTCCACCTCCGGCACCTGGGGCGAGGGCCGGGTGCTGGCAAGGCCCCGGCCGGTGCTGAAGTTTATCTCCCGGATGGCGATATAGCGGCGCATGACGTTCTGCAGCTCGCGGATGTTGCCGGGCCAGTCGTAGTTGAGCAGGGCCTCGATCTCCTTGCCCGGCAGGACCGGCGTCCTGTCTGCGCCGCTGAAGCTGTTGAGAAAGTGGTCGATCAGCAGGGGCAGGTCCTCTTTCCGTTCCCGCAGGGGCGGCAGGTGGATGGGGATGACGTGGATGCGGTAGTAGAAGTCCTCCCGCATCTTGCCTTCCTCCACCTGTTTCGACAGGTCGCGGTTGGTGGCGGCGATGATTCTTATGTCCGGATAACGGGTCTCGTTGCTGCCGAGGGGGGTGTAGCCGCCGCCCTCGATGGCCCGCAACAGCTTCACCTGCATGTTGGTGTTGAGCTCGCCCACCTCGTCGAGGAAGAGGATGCCGCCGTCGGCCTTGCAGAGAAACCCCTCCTTGTCGGTGGTGGCGCCGGTGAAGGCGCCCTTGCGGTAGCCGAAGAACTCGCTCTCCATGAGCTGTTCGGGGATGGCGCCGCAGTTGACCTGGACGAAGTTCTTGTCCTTGCGGTCGCTCATCCGGTGGATGGCGCTGGCCACAAGCTCCTTGCCGGTGCCGCTCTCGCCGTAGACGATGACGTTGGTGTCGCTCGCCGCCGCCTTGGCGATGAGCTCGTAGACCTCCTGCATGGCGTGGCTCTTGCCGATGATGTCGCCGAAACGGTAACGCTCGGAGATGGCCGATTTCAGGGTGATGTTCTCACGCCGCAGCAGCTCTGACTCCTGACGGATATGCTCCTCGAGCTTTTTTTGCTCGGTGATGTCCTGCAGGGTCTCGACCGCGCCGATGATGTTGCCGTCGGCATCGAGGATGGGGGCGGCAAGGAAGTAGATGTAGCGGTCCTTGCCCGCCATCTGGGTGAAGAAGTCGGTCGCCTCCCACGCGCCGGGCACGATTTTCGACGGCGCGGCGTTCTTGCCGTGGTAGAGGCGGAAGAACTCGTTTATATTCTGATCTATTATCAGGTCGGCCACCACCGGCCTGGGGCTGTCGTAGAAGGGTTCCCACTGCCTTTTCGTGCCGAGCATCTCCTCGGCCGAAAAACCGGTCAAAAGCTCGCAGGCCTTGTTCCACATGGTTATCCGGTGGTCCGGGCCCAGGGCGAACTGGGCTATGGGGCAGCATTGCAAGAGTTGCAGCATTTCCGTGCCTTTCCTGGTCTGTATTTGTGCGCCGGGGAGCGCCATGTCATTTTACCTGAATCCGTGACGGCTTCGTGGATTTTGACGAGGTCTCTATTTGAAAAAGCGCGCTTTTTCACGCAAAATTGCCTCGACGAAAATTTCACCCCGCCGCCCTGAGGGGCGTCCGGTAGCGGGCCATCTGCATAACAGGAAACAGGAAACAGGAGACAGTTGTTTGCATGGTTCACCTCGTAACCTAAGCAGTCCCTAATCCCCTAATCCCCTAAACCCCTAATCTCTCTCGAGCGCTCACGGATTCAGGGTGTTACTGCGAAAGCATCGGCGGTTGCCAAGTTGATCCGAAAAGACATGCAAGAATCCTGCCGTGAATCTGGAGCGGCGCCTGCGGCGTTCGCCGTGGCCGCGCTGCTGTGCGCGTTTCTCTGCCTCTGCGGTCCGGCCGGCGCCTCTTGCCGGGATGCTCGTTTCGTTGCCGTTGATCCGGGAAGTCTTGCCGATGATATGGACTGCGCCGGTATCGAGCGGGCCGCCCGCGCAGGGCTCGCCTATCTTGCCCGCAGCAGGCGGAAATCCTTCCGGCTCGGGGCGGTTGACATGGAAAGCGGGCAGTTGGCTGCCGGGCTGTCTCTCCTGCTCCGCCTGCGGCGGCGGCATCCCTCGTCTGCGGAGTTTCTTGCCGCCCTGCGGCGTGAGTTCGTCTTCCTGCGGCCGGAAGGAAAGAGCCGCGCCCTTGTAACCGGTTATTATCAGCCGGAATTTCCGGCCTCGGCCGTGAAGACCGGGGAGTACCGCTACCCCCTGTACGGGGTGCCGCGGGATCTCGTTACCCTGCCGGACGGCCGCGCGGGCAGGATGGTGAACGGCGCGCTCTTCCCCTATCCGCCGCGGGCCGAGATCGACGCCCGCGGTCTTGCCACCGCGCCGGTTCTGGCCTGGATGCGCGATCCTGTCGAGGCCTTCATCGTCCATGTCCAGGGCTCGGCCGTGCTGGATCTTGCCGGCGGCGGCACCATGCGGGTGGCCTATGCGGCCAGAAACGGGCGTCCGTACCGCAGCATCGGCGCCTGGCTGGTGGAGACGGGCCGGATGCGGCGCGAGGAGGTGACCATGCCGGCGATCGTTTCCTATCTGAAAGAGCACCCGGACGAGGTTGGCGAGGTGCTTTCCCGCAACGAGTCCTACATATTTTTCAGGAAGGCGCGGGGGCCTGCCGCCGGCAGCCTGGGGGAACCGTTGATTCCGGGGCGGTCCGCGGCCCTGGACCAGGGATGTTATCCGCCCGGCGCACCGCTTTTTCTTGTCTCCCGGCGGCCGTTCGTTGACGCGGACGGTTCGCTGAACGGTTTCACCCCCATGCGCAGGCTCGTGTTCAACCATGACAGCGGCTCCGCCATCCGCGGGGCCTGCCGCCTCGACCTCTACATGGGGGAGGGGAAGCGGGCCGGAACCGCGGCCGGGGTCATGCGCCATCCGGGCCGGATCTTTGTCCTTGTCCCCCGCGCCGCCGCTTCGGGAAAAAACTTGCGGTTGTCAGGCATGAACAGGTAAAATCGATGACGTCTCAACGCAGATGCGCGATCCGCCGCGGTTGCATCGGGCTTGCGAAAACGCCCGGCGCGCCTGATCTGGCTGGCGTTTCTGCCTTGGCTCCTTGCATGTCGAGAATTCCTGCCTGTCCATCGAGGAGGGCGCATGAAACAGCCGGACATAGAATACTGGATCTCCTGCATGCTCCAGTCCCATGACTACGTCTCCGACCTCAACGTCACCCCTGGCAAGCCCCTGCAGGTGGAATCGGCCGGAGAACTCAAGTCCGTGCCGGTCAGGCCGGTGGTGGAAAAGCTGACCCCGTTCCAGGCCGAGGTCTTTGCCCTCAACCTGATCCGCGGCAACCGCCGGCTGATGAGCGATCTGGTCCGGGACGGCTCCTGCGACCTCTCATACAGGGTCGGCAAGGACGTGCGGTTCAGGGTGGACATATTCTCCGGCAAGAACAACATCTCCACCGTGCTCCGCAAGCTCGAGAACCGGATACCCTCCCTCGAGGAGCTGAACCTGCCGCCGATCCTGCGCGAGATGTCGCGGGAGCGCAACGGCCTCGTCCTGGTCACCGGCGCCACCGGCACCGGCAAGAGCACCTCGCTCGCCGCCATGCTGGACGTGATAAACCGGGAGCAGGCGGTGCACGTGGTCACCCTGGAGGACCCGGTGGAGTACGTCCACCGCCATCGCAAGGCCACCTTCAACCAGCGGGAGCTGGGCACCAATTTCAGCTCGTTCTCCGCCGGCCTGCGCGCCGCCCTGCGCCAGGCCCCCAAGGTCATCCTGGTCGGCGAGATGCGCGACCGCGAGACCATGGAGATCGGCCTGACCGCGGCCGAGACCGGTCACCTGGTCATGAGCACCCTCCATACCGTGGACGCGGGCCAGACCATCAACCGTATCCTTGGCATGTTCGAGCTCGAGGAGCAGGCCCAGATCAGAAACCGCCTCGCGGACACGGTCCGCTGGATCGTGGGCCAGCGCCTTCTTCCCAAGATCGGCGGCGGCCGGGTCGCGGCCATCGAGATCATGGGCATGAACCTGCGGGTCAAGGAGCTGATCCTGAACGGCGAAAGCGAGGACAAGACCTTCTACGACGTGATCGCCGACGGCAAGCCCATGGGCATGCAGACGTTCGACCAGCACATACTCGAACTGTTCGAGGACGGATTGATCACCGAACAGACCGCGCTCGGCTACTGTTCCCGCCGCAGCGTGGTCAAGCGCGGGCTGGACCGCATCAAGGCCGCCCGCGGCGAGTCCACCACCGGGATCAAGGGGCTGGCCATGGAGCGCACCGGGCGGGAGCGGCGTTCCGGTTTCTGATTTTTTTATCCGTTTACGGATGATGGACCCGTAACAACGGGTCCATCATCCGCCGCAGACGCGGCGGCGAAATTGCGCTGTTTGAAAAACTGCGTAATTTCGAGAGGAAAGCCGAAGCTGCCTTTGGCTTTCCGTTGAGTAACAACGGCAGGAAGCCGTTGTTACGAGTCCATCACGGTTTGCCAGTGTTGCAAGCAGCATCCTGGTTGCAGGTGCCTGTTTCCCAAAGGTTAGACAAAAGATGATATCCAACTGCCCTCACTGCAAGGAAGAACTGAATCTCAGCCCGGCCCAGCAGGCCAAGGTGGAAAACGCCCTCGCCCGTCTCAAGACCGGCACCCTACGGCTTGGCTGTCCTCACTGCGGCAAACCCATCGAGCTGCTTTCCGACGGGTCGCTGGCCGATATCCAGGCGGCAATGAGCGTCAAGGGCGGGAAGGTGCGGAAATTGCCCGATCCGCCGCCGCCGCCCGACATCCAGTGGCTGCTCGGCGGCGAGTTCGAGGAGCACGAGGAGATCCGCGACATCCCCAAGGCCCTGGTTTTGGTTGAGGAGGGCAAGCTGCGGGACGATATCGTCGGCGCTCTGGTTGAAACCTTTTACCAGCCCATGTACGCCAACGACCCCGATCATGCCATCGACCAGATGGCGCTTACCGAGTTTTCCCTCGTGGTCCTGCAGGACGGGTTCGGCGGCAAGGCCATAAAGGATTCGAGCTTTCACCGTTTCATGCTCAACCTGCCCATGAGCAAGCGCCGTTATCTGCTCTACTGCCTGGTCGGGCCGGGGTTTCATTCCCTCTACGGCCTCGAGGCCCTGTCGTTGTCGGCCAATTTTGTTGTCAACGAAAAGGATTCAGCCCATTTCAAGAACATTCTCAAACGGGCAAAGTCGGATTACGACGAGCTTTTCGGCCCCTACATAAGCGTGCTCGAGGAGTTCGGGGTGAAGTAGCAGCTTACCCTGAATCCGTGACGGCTTCGTGGATTTTGATGAGGCATCTGCATAACAGGAAACAGGACTCAGGAAACAGGAGACAGTTGTTTGCATTGTTCACCTCGTAACCTAAGCAATCCCTAAGCCCCTAAACCCCAATCTCTCTCGAACGCTCACGGATTCAGGGTTACTTCAGTTTCCGCCTCTTTTGCTCCATCTCCCGTTCCAGGCGCTCGAGCCTTTCCAGGGTGAGTTTAAGGCGGTTCAGCCTGGCAGCGAGTTTCCCGTTCTCTTCCGCCATGGACTCTTTCTGGGCCCTGGCCTCGGCAAGGGCCTTGCGCAGGTCGTGAGCCTCGGCCTCGGCCGCCTGCAGCCTTGCCGCGAGCAGATCGAGTTCCCTGTGCGCCTCTTGCAGCTCCGCCCGCACCTTGGCCTCGTTGCATGGCCTGCCTGCCGCCTGCCGGTTTTCCGCAGGCGAGGCGGTATGTCTCCGGCCGTCGCCGGACATGGCGGCGCAGCCGCAAAGAAACAGCAGGAGTATGGCCACCGCCGGTTTCATTCTTCATTCCTCCTTGGAAACCGTATCATTTTTCTGGCCTGACCGGCATCTTTTATGGTGTCGGTGCGCTGGTCAACCACCATGGCGCTGCCTTCCCGCGCCTTGGCAGCCTCCTTCAGCTCCGCCGCCACTTCTCCTACCTGGATGTGGTTGGCGAACAGCCTCTTCTGGCTTGACACCACGGCGATGGATATGGAGGCGAGCGGGAAACGCACCTCTGTTCCCTGGCGGTTTATGCCGGTTATGTAACCCCGGTTGCGGTCTTCCTCGGAGTACATCTCCGGGATCATCCGGTCGAACTCCTTGATTATGAGGCCGCATATCTCCTCGTAGCGTTCCGGCACGGTTATGAGGACAAAATCGTCACCGCCGATGTGGCCGATGAAGTCGCCTTCGCCGCCGGCCTGTTCCACCGCCCCGGAGATTATGGATGCTGTCCTGCAGATCAGTTCGTTGCCCTTGGCGTAGCCGTAATGATCATTGAACGACTTGAAGTTGTCCAGGTCCATCATGCAGAAGGCAAAGGGCTCGCCCGCGGCGATCCTTTTCTTGAGGATGTTCTCGATGGCGACGCCGCCTGGCAGGCGGGTGAGCGGGCTTGCGTCAAGGTACATCTCCTCGAGCTGTTTGAGCCGCTGCGCCATCTCCGAGAACGATTCGGCCAGGTCGCCGAGTTCGTCCTTGTTGCCGATATCGAGCTTGTAGTTGAACTCGCCCCGGCTTATCGCCCGGGTCGCTTCCTGGAGTTTCCTGATAGCGCCCGCGATGTTGCGGGTGATCATGGCCGCGCCGGCTATACAGAGCAGCAGGCCGACCAGGCAGATGAGGTTGGCGGTGCGGAAGGCGGATGAGCCGATGCGGGCGATGGCGTTGTTCTTTTCGTTCTGGGAACGGACGGCCTGGTCCCGCATCTGTTTTATCAGCTCAATGAGTTCATCCTGGCTCGCCTTGACCCGGGAGAGGAACGCCTGGCCCTCGGGAGAGTCCGGCGTGTCCAGCGTTTCTATTCCCTCGATCAGCAGGGTGGTGTAGGCCCCGTGGCTTTCTATGACCTTGTCCACCGGGAAATGGTCGCCTTCTGGAAGTTGCCTGATCCGCACCGCAAGACTGGTGAACTCGGTGGTGCGGGTCCGGTAGGCGTCGAGAATCTCAGGCGCTTTCACCAGTATGTAGCGCCGCAGGAGGTATTCCTGGTCGATGACGTTCTGGATCATCCGGGTGGCGAGGTCGCGGACCGTCACGTCGTTTTTCAGGATGCTTTCGTTCAGTTGGTTGAGCCTTCGCAGGTTGCCGAGGGCCACGGTGGAGACCAGCACCAGAAGAATAAGGATGGGAACGTAGGCGAGCATGATCTTGGCCGCGATGTTCAGCCGCAGGAAGCGGTTGCGCAGCCAGGATGCTGTTCTTGTGAAGGTGTTTTCGGTCTTGCTGTTCATGGCGTACGGATATGGATTAATCTGTACAACTAATCTTCT
>JALWTY010000291.1 GCA_026993265.1 Desulfobacterales bacterium | reverse complement strand
GATGTCGTCACCTTGAAGGATGCCCAGGGAGAACTCCGACACCGGGGCCTTGTCTTTGGCGGGGTCGAACATCTTTTCCGCCATGAAGCCGTATTCCTTGTTGAGGATGATGTGCTTGATGATGTAGTGAGAGTAGCCGTGGGTGCCGTGGGCGGTCACCACGCGCAGGGTGACGCCGCCGCTCTCTTGTATCACCGTGGCCGTGGGAAGGTGACTGTTTGCCTTGCCCTGCCAGCGGCCCTGCGCCTCCCTGGTGTGGTAGACACCGCCGGCCATGGCGGCGGAACAGTCCGCCAGGCTGGTTTTCGGGAGGATGATTCCGGCCAGGGCGCCCGTGGCGGCCAACTGAAGAAGGTTTCTGCGATCCATGATTTTCCCTGTTTGAAAGGTGTGTCGGTTATCCGGCCTCATCATCAACCAGATAGTCTTTGAGTTTCTCAATGAGAGAGTCCGGCAGGGGCTCGTTGTAGAGGAAGGCCCGGGCCTCTTCGCCGGTGATTTGCTGCTTGATTTCCAGCGGCAGGGAGCGCAGGGCCTCGACCCGTTCCGGGTCCGGTTTTTGTCCTTTGGGGAGGGGGGCTTTGCGGGGCATGATGTTCTCCTTGTCTGCCGGTGTGAAGGGGCGGCCCGGTCTTCTCTCCGCCATACTACCAGACAATATCAGGGGCAACAAGGAGTTTCGGGGCACTGCCGGTTGTCGGGAAAATTCCGGTAGGCCCGGTCGGTGATGGCCGGGTGGCACTCCAGGCAGAGGCCGACCCGCAGGATGCGTTTGATCTCGTCGGCGTTGAAGGGTCTCATGTTGGGTCGAAAGCTCTTCTGGAGCGGGGTGCCGTCAATGGTGACAAAGGCGTCCGGAGCGGGGGTGGTGCCGGCGCCGGTGGCGAGTTGTTGGTAGATGGGTGAGAAGGACCAGGCCCCGGCCTGGTGGCGCAGGGTGCCTTCCCCCAGGCCAAGCGCCTTGGCCTGGGTGTGGCAGTCGGCGCAGCCTCTTCCCCGGCGTTGGGTGGTATGGGGGTCGATGGCCGCTATGGTGAAGGAGTAAAATGATCTTTCCGTCTCTCCCTGTGCATCCTTCAAGGTGACGACATCCTGGCAGCCGGGGGTCACCGGCATGATCCGGTCGTTCCAGACCGCCAGGGCGGGGCGTTCGTAACGGATATAGGAGCGCCCTTCCTCCCACCAGCCCGGGGTCTCCTTTAAGGTCAGTTTGTCCAGGTGGGTCTCGCTCATATCCCTTTTTACATGACAGCCATAGCATTGCGGCACCCAGGTGGAGTGGCAGGCCTGACAGGAGAGGCGCCGGTGGCCCTCGTAGGTGCAGGTCTGGGGCAGGGGGGGGCGCAGCGGGTGCGGCCGGGCGTCGAGTTTGCCGGTCAGGACCGGGGGTGATTGTGACGTGTCGATATTGTTGAGCTGGTTGTTTTTCCGGGTGCGGCCGGGTGCCTCCGTGGTGTGGCAGGTGGCGCACTGAATTTCCAGCTGTTCTTCGAAGTGGGCGTAGCGGTTCCCGTCTCCCATGATCTCGTTCCTGGTGTGGCAGTCGATGCAGGCCATTCCCTTTTGGTAGTGGATGTCGGCGGCAAGGTTCTGGTAAAAACGAGAGCCGGGCAGACGTTTTGAGGAGAGGCCGCCCCCCTCGAAGGGAGCGCCGGAGCCCTCCGATTCATACACACCGGTGTAGGAGATGCCGATGCGGCCGCTGCGGTTGTGACAGCGGACGCAGTTTTCCACCGGCACCTTCCTGGTGATGAACGGGTGGCCCTTTTGCCGTCCATCGGCGGGCAGATCGGGATTGGTGACGTGGTGGCAGGCCGAGCAGCCGCCGCCCTTCTCCCCGAAGAAGCCGGGCAGGTCGCCCTTCTGCTTCCAAAGGTGGCAGGTGGCGCACAGCTTACGGAAATAGTCCAGGGCCAGTGAGGTCTTGCCGCTGTTGATCAGATCCTCCACTGAATACTCACCGTACTGGTCCGGGGCCTCTCCCCAGTAATAGAGCAGAGTGGCGAGGATGCCGCGGTTGGTGGCCATCAGGGAGTTCTTGACCCGGTGGACATCGGTGCCGTGGCAGCCCTCCACCCCGCAGGTTTTCCTGGCCACCCGCAGGTCGCCGGGATTCTTGACCACGCCCCTGTGGGCCTTCTCCCTGTCGATGGCCAGAGGGTCGCCGAGGTGGCAGGGAGAGCAGCCCAGGATCTTTACGTCGTGGGCGGGGTCAAGCTGGATTGTGCCGTGGCAGGAGAGGCACATCTCCACCCGGCCGGAAAGGGTCTGGTGGAGATGGTCGGGCCGTCTGGTCAGGTCTTCCCTGATGATCAGGAGCAGAACGACAAGGAGGATCAAGAGCAGGGGCAGACGGCGTGACATCTCTACGGTCTCCTCTCGGGTGCGGTGACGAGCAGGGCGGAGTCGGAGGGCAGGGAGAGCAGTTCTCCGGCCTGGAATCCGGCCTCCCGCAGCCACCGGTTCAAGGCCGCCGCCTGGTGGCAGCGGCCGGCATGGGTGTTCAGCAGCATGTTGAGGTCGTACAGTTGTCCCTTGCCGGTTTTTCCCGGGGGCTGGTCGGGAAAGTAGTCGTGGATGGCCGGGAGCCATTCGGCGGAGAGCGGGGCGG
>JALWTY010000290.1 GCA_026993265.1 Desulfobacterales bacterium | reverse complement strand
GTCTCGGTAACCGCCTTGCAGGCCTGGCGGAACAGCGGCAGGGTCTTGTCGAGGTTGATGATGTGAATCCGGTTCCTGGCGCCGAAGATGTAAGGCTTCATCTTCGGGTTCCAGCGGTGGGTCTGGTGGCCGAAGTGCATGCCCGCGGCCAGCATGTCCTGCATTATGATTTCGCTCATGGTTTTCTCCTTTTCTGGTTGTTCTTCCGCCCCCTTTCATGCCAGACCCGCGCACTCGCGGGCACCAGACGGCAACGGGGCGTGTTTGATGGTTTCCGGCCGTGTCCGGCCGGTTTTCGAAACGAAGTCTTTTAACATTACCGTCCCCATTTTGCAAGTCAGGAAACAGGAGACAGGAGACAAGAGACAGGGGATGCTCCGGGATGGCCGTGCGACGGTTGCCGCCCTTGCCCCTGTGGCGTTGGCGGCACGCCTTGACAGCCCGTTGAAAAACGTAGCGAGCGCAGTAGTTTTTCAACGGGCTGATAACCCGGCCTGTGAGCTTTTGATATGGAGCTGTCTCCTGTTTCCTGTTTCCTGTTTCCCGATTTCCGTGTACGTTCACGGGCACGAATCGCGGAAAACCATGCCGTCAATCTCAGATCCGCCGTGTTCCCATGCTGGAAACAGGAAAGATAAAAAAAATTCTCATCCGTTCCACCAACTGGGTGGGCGACGCGGTCATGACCACCCCGGCGGTGCGCACTGTCCGGGAAAATTTCCCCAAAGCGCGGATAACCATCCTCTGCTACCCCTGGGTGGCGGACGTGTTTGCGGCAAGTCCGCACGTGGACGAGGTGATGATCTTCGATCCCAGGGGCGCTCACCGCGGCGCGGCCGGGCTTTTGCGCCTTTCCTCGCAGCTCAGAAAACGCGGTTTCGACGCCGCCATCCTCCTGCAGAACGCCTTCAAGGCCGCGCTCATCGCCTTTCTTACCCGGATTCCGGTGCGGGCCGGTTATATCCGCGACGGCCGCAGGCCGCTTCTCACCCATCCGGTGCCCATTTCCCCGGAGACGAGGAAAAAGCACCAGGTGCACTATTATCAGGATCTCTGCCGCGGCCTGGGCATGAAGCCGGGGCCGGACGAACTCTTTCTCGATCCGGGCCGGGAGGCCGGGGAATGGGCCGCGGAGAAAAGACAAGCCCTTGTTCCGGAAGGCAGGCTGCTCGTTGGTCTCAATCCCGGCGCAGCCTACGGCCCGGCCAAGCGCTGGCCGGTGGAAAAATACGCGGCGCTCGCGGTCCGGCTCGCAGACGAGATGGACGCGGCCGTGGCCGTTTTCGGAACCGATGCCGACCGTGGCGCAGGCAGGGAGATCGCCGCCGCTGTTCCGGGCCGCTGCCTCGACCTCACCGGCCGCACCAGCCTGGCCCAGGCCATGGCCATGATAGGGCAGTGCGGTCTCTTCGTCACCAACGACAGCGGCCTCATGCACGTGGCCGCGGCCCTGAAGGTGCCGCTCGCGGCCATATTCGGCTCCACCGATCCGGTGGCCACCGGCCCGTTTTCCGAAAACGCCCGCGTCGTGCGCCACGAGTTCGACTGCCAGCCGTGTTTCGCCACCGATTGCAAGCGCGATTTCCGCTGCATGACCTCAATAGGCGTTGACGACGTCATGGCTGCGGCCGTGGATCTGTTGGCCGTCTCGTGAAAGGGCCGCATCGCGGCCTTTTCACGAGACGGAAGGCAAAAGTCAAAAGTAAAAAGTCAGAAGTATCGGTAGGTTGCGAATCGGATATCTTATGCCTAAACCCCTAAGCCCCTAAACCCCTAAGCCCCTAAAAACCGGACCAAACGCTTTCGGGTTCGGGTCAGTGAGATGAAGAAGATGAAAAAAACAGCCGTGTTTCTTGACCGCGACGGAACCATCAACGAACAGATGGGTTACATAAACCACATCAGCCGCTTCCATCTGCTCGAAAACGCCGCCGCAGGCATAAGACTGCTCAACCGGGCCGGGTTGCCGGTGGTGGTGGTGAGCAACCAGTCCGGCCTGGCGCGGGGGTACTTCCCGGCGAGCCTGCTCGAGGAGGTGAACCGCAGGATGGAGGAGCTGCTCGCGGCCGAGGGGGCCCGGCTCGACGCCGTTTACTGTTGCCCCCACCACCCCGAGGCCAGGGTTGCGGAGCTGGCAAAAAAGTGCGATTGCCGCAAGCCCGGGCCGGGCCTGCTCTTGCGCGCCGCCGCCGACCTCAATCTGGACCTGGGCCGTTCCTACGTGGTCGGCGACCGCTGGAGCGATCTCAAGACCGCGGCTGCGGTGGGGGCCAAGGGCGTTCTCGTCCTCACCGGCTACGGCCGCGGCGAGGCCGAGTACATCGGCCCCGCGCAGGAACTTAAACCCCATTTCATCGCCCGCGACCTGCTGGAGGCGGCTCAGTGGATATCAGAGGACAGGGGACAGGACACAGGGGACAGGACGCAAAAAGGCGCATGACGGACCCGTTTCCGTCATGCGCCCCCGACTCGTCCCGGGGGGCTTACGAGTCCGTCATCATCAAAAAAAACCTAAAAATCCTCGAACTCGCCGCCTTCGTCCTCGTCAAAAGGGATCAACTTTTCCGGGGCGGGTTCGGCCTTCTTCGGTTCCGCCGCCTTTGGGGCGGGCTTGGGCCTGGCCGGGGCGCTCT
>JALWTY010000289.1 GCA_026993265.1 Desulfobacterales bacterium | reverse complement strand
ATCAACAACATGGCTCCGACGATGAATTTAAGATTGATGGGGAGTGAGGCCTCCAATCGGCGAAGCCGATGTAGCCGGCTTTAGCCGTAACCTGAAGCCACCGCCTTTAGGCGGTGGAGTATTCACTGCCTGCTGCGGGACCGCCAACGGGATCGGAGGAGAAAAAACATGAGCGCAAAAAAACGGGTTGAAAAGATCTTTGAGTCCTGGGCCGGGTTTGTCATCCGGTTCAGGTTTCCGGTCCTGGTCCTGGTGCTGGTTTTTACCGTTCTGGCCGCATCCCAGGTCCGGTTTCTCACCATCGACACCTCCAACGAGGGCCTCCTCCATCCGGATGACGAGATCCTCGCCACCTACAACCAGTTTCGCGACCAGTTCGGCCGCGACGACCTCCTGGTCCTGGCAATCAGGAGCGACAACGTCTTCACCATTCCATTTCTCGAAAAACTGAAAAAGCTGCACGATGAACTCGAGGCCGAGGTGCCGCACGTAAGCGACATTACCTCGCTCGTAAACGCCCGCGACACCCGCGGCGAGGGCGACACCCTGCTGGTTGACGATCTGCTGCGCCATTTTCCGGAAAACGAGGCCGAACTCGCGTCCCTGAAAGAGCGGGTGATGAACAACCCGGTGTACCGTAACCAGCTCATAAACGAGGACGGCGCCTTCACCACCATCCTCCTGCGCAGCGACACCTACTCGGCCGCAGGCAACAGCGGGCTGGATGAGCTTGCCGGGTTCGACGCCGATCCCGCCGCCGAATCCGTGGCCGCAGGCGAAAAACCGCAGTTCCTCACCGATGAGGAGAACGCCGAGATGGTCGCCCGGGCCAAGGAGATAGCGGAATCGTTCAACAGCCCTGATTTCAGGATATACATGGCCGGAAGCCCGATAGTCACCCATACGGTCAAGCTGATGATGATGCGGGACATGAAGCGCTTCCTGCGGCTTGCGGTGCTGACCATCGGTCTATGCCTGTTTTTTATGTTCCGCCGTATATCCGGCGTCATCCTGCCGCTTCTGGTGGTGGCCCTGACCCTTGTCACCACCCTCGGGCTGATGGCCTTTTTCGGGGTCCAGTTCAAGGTGCCGACCATCATCCTGCCATCCTTCCTCCTCGCGGTAGGGGTGGGCGACGGGGTGCACATCCTCTCGCTCGTCTACCAGCGGCTGCGGCGCGGGGATGACAGGAAGGCGGCAATTGTCCACGCCATCGGCCATTCCGGCCTGGCCGTGGTCATGACCTCGCTCACCACCGCGGCCGGGCTGGCCTCGTTCGCCGGGGCCAAGGTCGCGCCCATTGCCGATCTCGGCCTCTTTTCCGCGGTCGGGGTGCTCATCGCCCTGCTTTACACCATGGCCCTGATTCCGGCTCTGCTCGCGGTCTTTCCCCTCAAGCGCAAAGACGGCGACAGTCACGAGGCCCACCATGCCGGGTTTGACCGCTTTTTCGACTGGCTCACCGGTTTCACCACCACCCGGCCCGGAATCATCCTCGCGGTCTCGGCCGCGGTGGTCGTCTTTTCCGCAACCGGCATCGCCCGGCTCAACTTTTCCCACAACATGCTCGCCTGGCTGCCGGACGACCTGCCGGTCAAGGTGGCCACTGAAACCATAGACAAGAACCTGCGCGGCAGCGTCGCCCTCGAAGTGGTGCTCGACACCGGCCGCGAAAACGGCCTGTACGATCCCGCCGTTTTGAGGGCCCTCGACCGGGTCGGATCTGAACTGGAGAACTTCCGCGCAGGCTCCCTCTTTGTCGGCAAGGTCATTGACGTTACCGATATCCTCAAGGAGATCCACCAGGCCCTGAACGAGAACCGGCCGGAGATGTACCGCATTCCCGAAAACCCGGCCCTGATCCCGCAGGAGTTCCTTCTGTTCGAAAACTCCGGGTCCGATGACCTGCAGGACTTTGTGGACAGCGGTTTCTCCAAGGCGCGGATCACCATCAAGGTTCCCTGGCGCGACGCGCTGGCCTATGTGCCCTTTATCAGGGAGATGGAAAAACGCTTCCAGGACGGGTTCGCGGACGTGAAAGTGGACGGCCGCCCGGTCAGGGTGACCACCACCGGGGTGATGTCGCTTTTCGCCCGCATCCTCCACGCCACCATGCACTCCGCGGCCCAGAGCTACGGTATCGCCCTGGTGGTTATCACGGTGATGATGGTATTTCTCATCGGCGATCTGCGCATGGGGCTCATCGCCATGCTGCCCAATATCAGCCCGATACTCGTGGTCATGGGGGTGATGGGCTGGTTCGGAATCCCGCTCGATATGTTCACCATGCTGGTGGCCTCCATCGCCATCGGCCTTGCCGTGGACGACACCATCCACTTCGTCTACAACTTCAGAAAGTATTACCAGGAGACGGGCAGCGTGGCCGCGGCCGTGGGCCAGACCCTGCACACCGCCGGCCGGGCCATGCTGACCACCTCCATCGTGCTGGCCATCGGCTTCTTCATCTTCATGTTCGCCTCCATGCACAACGTCTTCAACTTCGGCCTGCTGGTGGGATTGGCAATCGTCATTGCCCTGCTTGCCGATTTCTTCCTGGCCCCGGCGCTGATGGCCCGTATCTGGTCACAGGGCACCCCATCTGCGGCGTCATCAGCCCGCTTGCGTAGCTCCCAGTACGCGGCGCG
>JALWTY010000288.1 GCA_026993265.1 Desulfobacterales bacterium | reverse complement strand
GGCCACGCCCACGCCCAGCACCAGCACCCGGGCCGGGGCCACGGTGCCGGCCGCGGTCATCAGCATGGGAAAGAAGCGGTTGAGGCGGGAGGCGGCGAGCAGCACCGCCTTGTATCCGGCAATGGTGCTCATGGAGCTGAGCACGTCCATGGACTGGGCCAGGGTGGTGCGGGGGATGGCGTCGAGGCTGAAGCTCGAAAGGCCGCGGCCGGCGATGGCGCGGACCAGGTCCGGGCTGGTGAGCGGGCGGAGCATGGCGATGACGACCGCGCCCGCGGGCAGGGCGTCGATGGCCGTCTGCGGCGGGGCCTGGACCATGAGCACCGCGTCGCCGGCCGCGGCGGCGGAGAGGTCTTGCGCGATCTCCGCTCCGGCGGCAATGTAATCCTCGTCCGGGTAACCGGCCGCAAGCCCCGCATCCTTGACCACCGTGATCCGGAAGCCCTTCTTCTTCAGCCGTTTCACCGAGTCGGGCACCAGGGATACCCGTTTCTCACCCTCTGCAGTCTCTCTGGCTACGACTATCTTCATGGGGTCAGCACTCCGGATTTGAGGTTTGCGGCTTGCAACGAACTGTTAGAGTCTGCAAGAGTATTGGGCAAAAGTCAAGAATCCTTCCGCATTCCCTGACCGGCTCGCAACAAGGCCGCATCGCGGCCTTGTTGCGAGCCGGAAGGCAAAAGTCAAAAGTAAAAATGCAAAAGTATCGGCAGGTTGCGAATCGGATATCCTGGTGCCTTCGGAGCTGGTCCGGGTTTTTACGAGTCCATCAAACCTAATCCCCTATCCCTCTACGCTCACGGATTCAGGGTTCTTGAAGAATATTGCCGAGTTCCCGGCCTGCAAGGCTGGGCCAGCACTGCTCTGCGGTCCGGTTTTCCACGGCCCGGGCGAGCATCTGCCGGAACTTTTTTCCGCTCACCTCCACCGCGCCCATGCGGACCAGGTGGCTGGTGCGCATCTGGCAGTCGATGAAGTCGAAACCGTTGTCCGCAAGTATCCGGCACAGGGCTGCGAGCGCCACCTTGGACGCATCGGGCACAAGGGAGAACATGGATTCCCCGCAGAACACCCCGCCGATGGCCACCCCGTATAGGCCGCCCACGAGTTCGCCTGCCTGCCGGCATTCCACGGAATGGACCTGGCCGCGGCCATGCAGCGCCACATAGGCGTCGCGCATCTCTTCGGTGATCCAGGTTCCCTCGCCGTTTCTTATCCGGCTTTCGCGGCAGGCGTCGATCACCGCCGGGCAGTCGCGGTCCACGCTGACCGTGAATCTGCCCTGGCGGATGGTGCGGGCCAGGCGGCGGGATACGCGGATTTTTTCCGGCTTGAGGATGAGGCGCGGCGCGGGCGACCACCATAGGATGGGGGAGCCTTCCTCGTACCAGGGGAATATCCCCATCCGGTAGGCGGTCAGAAGCCTTTCCTCGGACAGATCGCCGCCAATGGCGAGAAGCCCGTCCGACGGTTCGGCGAGACGGGGGTCCGGGAAACGGATATCATGCGGGTCCAGCCAGAAGGGAATCATCACCCGTTAATTATGATGAAATATGATGAAATCGTAACAAAAGACAACCATGCCGCTTCGCCTGCGCGATTTCAATGAGGTGCGGGCGATTCCGTCAACTGTCAGTTTGCCCCGTCCTTCCCCGGTAGCGGAATAATAAGGCCAGTATCTTGCGCACCCACGGGGAAAAGAGTTTCTCCGACATCACCGTGGCGCATGGCTTGCGGTTCATTTCCGCAAGGGTGGGATACGGGTGCACGGCCGCGGCCATGGTTGCCAGCGGCACAGATGCGTTCATGGCGCAGACCCATTCAGCCAGCAGCTCGCCTGCGTGGGGGGAGGCGATCTGGACGCCGATGGGCCGGTTCCTGCGGCCGAGGATGAGCTTGATCCGGCCCGGTCCGCCGCCGCCTGCGAGGTGGCGGTCATTGCCGTTGAACTCCTCCACAACGGCGCGGTATTCGATGCCGGCCTTCTGCGCCATCTTTTCGTTCATGCCGATGGAGGCGAGTTCCGGGCTGGTGTAGGTGCACCAGGGCACCAGATCGTATCTGGCCCGCCGCGGCAGGTGGAAGACCGCATTGGCCACCACGATCCCGGCCTCGTATCCGGCGGCGTGGGTGAACTGGTAGGCGCCGTTGACGTCGCCTGCGGCGTAGATGTGCGGCCGGGCGGTGCGCAGCCGCGCGTCCACTTTTATCCCGCGGCGGTCGCTTTCCACCCCGATCCCTTCGAGCCCGAGGCCGCCGGTGTTGGGGCTGCGGCCCAGGGCCACGAGCATGGCCTCGCCCTCGACCGTGCGGGTTTCGCCCTCCCGGTCCTCGTAGCGGATGAAGACGCCCTTTTCCGTGCGCCCGGCCCCGGTCACCCTGGTGTCGAGATGGAAGCGCACCCCTTCGGCCGCCATCTTTCCCATTATCAGGGCGGCCATGTCCGGGTCTTCCTTGCTGAGGATCTGGCCGGAGCGCTGCACCACCTCGACCCGGCATCCGAGACGGCTGAATGCCTGGGCCATCTCGATGGCAATGGGGCCGCCGCCGAGGACCACGAGCGACTCCGGCAGCCGGTCGAGGGAGAAGATTTCCCGGTTGGTGAGAAAGGGAACCCGGTCGAGGCCGGGGATGGCGGGCGCAGCCGCGGATGAGCCGGTGGCGATGACCCATTTTGCGGCGGTGAACCGTTTTGCGTCCACTTCCACCGTGTGCTCGTCGCTGAACCGGGCCGGGCCAAAGACCACGTCGGCGCCGAGGCTGCGGAAACGCTCCACGGAATCATGTTCCTGGATCTTTTTTATCACCGTTTCTATCCGTTCCCTGATCCTGGCGAAATCCACCGGCGGCACCTCCACCGCCGCAAGGCCGAACCTTTCCGCATCCAGCATGGCCTGTCTTGCCGCGGCCGAGCTTATCAGGGTTTTGCTCGGCACGCAGCCGTAATGGAGGCAGTCGCCGCCCAGGTTTTTTTCCTTTTCGACGAGCAGGGTTTTCACCCCGAGCCGGGCGGCCCCGGCCGCCACGCTCAACCCGGCCGCGCCGCCGCCGATTATGCCGACATCGTATTCGAACCGCGCCACCCCGTCCTCCTGCACGCTGTTGTGGATATTGCCCGAAAATCCATTTATACTCCGCTACATCCATAGTAATCCATCAGCGGTTGTCGGCGTGTGAATTTGCGGCCGCTTTTTCTTTTCATGGAGGCATGTTGACAATATGACAGACCAGGCGAACCAGACGCCGTCTCCATCCGACCTTCCCGGCGTGGATGAGTTCCTCCGGCTGGTTGAAGACTGTTGTGCTCCGCTCGCCCTCAAGAAAAAGGTTGTTCGCGGCCTGATCGACTCTTTGCGCGGCAGGATCCTTGCGGGCGGGGACGTTGCGGCTGCCGACCTGGAACCTGCCGCGTTGGTCCGCAGTTTTGACGCGGCCCTGGCCCGGGCCGAACGCCCTTGTTTCCGGCGGGTGATAAACGCCACCGGCGTGGTGGTCCACACCAACCTGGGCCGCTCGGTGCTGCCGGACACCGCCCTTGAAATGATCGCCATGGTGGGCGGTGGCTACTCCAACCTCGAGTTTGATCTCGACACCGGCCGCCGCGGCAGCCGCTACAGCCTGGTGGCGGATCTCGTCTGCGAGATCACCGGGGCCGAGGCCGCCCTGGTGGTCAACAACAACGCGGCCGCGGTCATGCTCTGCCTCGACACCCTGGCCCGGGGCCGGGAGGTGATCGTGTCCCGCGGCCAACTCGTGGAGATAGGCGGCTCCTTCCGCATCCCCGACGTCATGAGCCGCACCGGCGCGATCCTGAAGGAGGTGGGGGCCACCAACCGCACCCACCTGCGCGACTATGAGGCCGCGATCAGCGAAAATACCGCCATGCTCCTCAAGGTCCACACCAGTAATTACCGCATCATCGGTTTTGCCAGCGAGGTGGCGGGAACGGAACTGGCCGTGCTCGCCCATCGTCACGGCCTGCCGGTGATGGAGGACCTCGGCAGCGGCTGCATCGTCGATCTCTCCCGCTACGGCCTGACCCGTGAACCCACGGTCCGCGAGGTGGTGGAGAGCGGGGTTGATCTGGTCACCTTCAGCGGCGACAAACTGCTCGGCGGTCCCCAGGCCGGGATCATCGTCGGCCGCCGCGACCTGGTGGAAAAGATCAGAAAAAATCCCATGAACCGGGCCCTGCGCATCGACAAGTTCACCCTGGCCGGGCTCGAGGCGGTTTTCAGGCTCTACCGGGACGAGGTGGAGGCGGTGCGCCGCATTCCCACCCTGTCCATGCTCGCCTGCAGCGCCGATGAGCTGAAGAAACGGGCGCGGCGGCTTGCGCGGCGGATTGCGGCCGCGGAAATCCCCGCAGAGACAAGGGTGGTGCCCACCGTATCCAGGGTGGGCGGCGGCGCCCTGCCCGACCAGGATCTTGCCGGTTACGCGGTAACGGTGCGGCCGGAAAGGATGACCGTGGCGGAGCTGGAACGCCGGTTGCGGCGCCTGGACACCCCGGTGATCGCCAGAATAGAGGAGGGCCGCTTGCTGCTCGATGTGCGCACCGTGGCCGATGGTGAGGTCAGGGAACTTGCCGCGGCCCTTGCCGCGGCCCTGGGAGGAACGGAATGAAGCCGCCGTTTCCCGGAACCGGAGGGCGGATAGGCCCGGAAGAGTTCGCCCTGATGGGCGCGGTGCTCGCGTCGTATCTGAAAAAGTTTTTCCCCTGCGAGCGGGTGGAGTTTTTTCCTTTGCCTGCCGGCGGCGATCCTGCCGGGGCAGGGGAAGACGCCGCATGGATCGGGCGGGTGGCCCGCCGTCGGAGCATGGCCTTTGACAAGGTCTCAGGCCGGCTTTTTCTGCCACTGTGGCACGGCGAGGAGGTGATCGCGGTTGCCGCGCTCTCCGGTGGGGACTCCTATCTCATCTCCCGGATGGACGAGCTCAGGGTGATGGAGAAGACGAGACAGGTCTCCGGCCTGCTCCATGACCTGCGCGACGACCTGCGCGACAACCAGACCGGGCTCTTCAACGCCTCGTTCTTCGCCCGCCATCTCGAGGCCATGACCAGGGCCGGCGGCTTCACCCTGGGGCTGATGGAACTCGCCGCCGGAACCCACCGGGATCTCCTTCAGGTGCTGGCCCAGCTCAAGCGCTGCGCCGCTGTCCTGGTGAACTATTTTTCCGTGCGTACGCCACTGTGCCATCTCGGGTCCGGGATATTCGCCGTTTTCCTTCCCTCCATGGACGACACCAGGTGCCAGGAAAGCGCCCGTTTCCTGGTGAGCTGGCTGCGGCGCGAGGGGCTCAGCCGGGTCAAGCTCGCCATGGTGGCGGTCGGCGCCGGAGAGAGCCGCCGGGAGGTGGAGCGCCGCGCCTGGGACACCCTGAAGAAAGCGCGGGTCAGGGGCGGGTTCGCCTGGGCCGTGTCCGGGCTTGAGCGCGCCTCCGCCATGTTCGCGCCTCCGCCGCCTGCGGTGCTCAACCGGCTCAGGAACGGCTGGAAGGACCGGATCGAGTTTTCCCTCATACTTTTCAAGGCCGATTCCCCCGGCTCGGGCGGGCCTGAGCTGGTTTCGATGCTCCGGGGAAAGCTGCCGGAAGACGTTCTTCTTGCAGGCAACGGAGCGGATGAGGCCTTTGCCCTGATCGGTTCCGGGCCGGATGCGGCCAGGGATGCGGCGGAAAAGGTCAGGGACGCCCTCGCCGGCAATGAAGGGGTTTCGTGTTCCGCAGGCATTGCCTGGTATCCATGCCTGGACTATTCCCGCGGCGCGCTTCCGGCCAATTGCCGCAAGGCTCTGCTGCACGCATCGTTCTACGGGCCGGGCAGCGTGGTGGTCTTTGACGGTGTGTCCCTTAACGTCAGCGGCGACCGGTATTACATGGAAGGCGATCTCGGCGGCGCGGTGCGGGAATACCGCCAGGGGCTCAGGCTCGATCCGGAGGGCGTCACCCTGATGAACAGTCTGGGGGTCGCCCTGGTTGAAGGCGGCCGCCGCGCCGAGGCCAGGGAGATGTTTGTCCGGGCCGCGGAGCTTGCGCCGGACGATTTCATGGCCCGCTACAACCTCGCCCTGATCGATTTGAGCGCCGGGGACAGGGCCGCGGCCGTCGATGGGCTGCGGCGCTGTCTTTCGATAGAACCGGAGAACAGCGAGGCCATGCTGCAGCTTGCCGCCATTCTCGTCAGCGAGTCCCGTTTCGCCGAGGTGGTGGAGCTTCTCGATGAAGGGCGTCATCCGCTGCTGGCCCGTACGGACGGCGGTTCAGCCTCGGTGCGCGGCAATCTCGTTCGCGGCATGCTTTACCGTTATCTGGGCCAGGCACTGCAGAGGCTTGGCCGTTTGCGCGAGGCTGTGGCCGCGGTGGAGACAGCCGCGGGCTGCAACCCCAGGAGCAGCAAGTCCGCGGCCCTGCTCGGTGAGCTGTATCTGGAAACCGGCGAGGATACCGGCCTCGCGCTTACCCTGTGCGCCAAGGCGGTGAAGCTGGACGCGGCCAGCGTTCCGGCCTGGACCGCCCTCGGCCGGGTTCAGCTCGCCCGGGGAGATTTCCATGCGGCAGAGGAGAGCCTGCGTCAGGCCCGTTCGCTTGCCCCCAGGGACAGGCGGGTTCTCGAGCTGCTCGCCGAGGCGTTCGACGGCCAGGGCAAGCGGCGGGACGCCGCCGCGGTGAGGGCCAGGGCGGTCAGGCTCAACCCCTGATAGTTGACGGACTCGTAACAAGGCCGTTTCACGGCCTTGTTACGAGTCCGAAGGCAAAAGTCAAAAGTTAAAAGTCAAAAGTATCGGCAGGTTGCTGATAAGAAAATTTGTGCCTTCGGAGTTCCGGGTTGTTGCGAGTCCATCGTGATTGTTCAAGAAAAACAATGAGGTGATCATGCACAGGAGTTGCGGTTCAAAACTGAGCGAGGAAAGACAGCAGTACTGGCTGGACTACATGAGCGTCGGGGATTCCTGGCGTCTCTTTCGGATAATGAGCGAGTTCGTGGACGGGTTTGACACCCTGTCCGACCTCAGCCGTCCGGCGGTGAGCTTCTTCGGTTCGGCCCGCTGCGACGAGCACGACAAGTATTACCGGCTGACCGTGGAGGTGGCCAGCCGTCTGGCCGAGTACGGCTACCCGATAATCACCGGCGGCGGGCCGGGGATAATGGAGGCGGCCAACAAGGGCGCGGCCCAGGTGGGCGGGGTCTCCATCGGCCTGAACATCGATCTGCCCTTTGAGCAGGAGCCCAATCCCTACGCCAACATGCCCATGCACTTCAAATACTTCTTTGTCCGCAAGGTGATGTTCGTCAAGTACGCCATGGCCTTCATCTGCATGCCCGGCGGTTTCGGCACCCTGGACGAGCTTTTCGAGGCCCTGACCCTGATGCAGACGCGGCGGATAAAGTCATTTCCGGTGATTCTGGTGGGCAGCGATTTCTGGGGCGGCATGGTCGACTGGATGCGCAAGGAGCTCCTCGGCACCGGCAAGATAGAGGAAGACGATCTCCTTGTCTTCAGCGTATTCGACGAGCCTGACGATATAATCAACCATATCAGGAGAACCGTGGTCATCTGACCTCCATGGCTATGAGGTTTTTTTCGTCACTGCCGAATGAAAGGCTGCTCAGGAAGGCGGCCCTGCTCGCGAACCTGGTTCTGCTTCTGCTGATCGCCCGTTCCGCGGCCATGCTCACCTGGAAGCTGCGGGGAGCGGACAGCGGGCCGGTTGCCTCTTCCGGCCGGCCGGCGGTGGTGGAGGAGGCGAGGCGCGGTCCTGAGCTCCCCGGAGCCGCGGCCATGCTCTTCGGTTCGCCTGCGCCGGCAAGGACAGCCGCCCCGCCGCCCAGGGTGAAAAAGCTGCCGCAGACCCGGCTGGCCCTGGTTCTCAAGGGCACGGTGGTGCCGACGAGCGGCGCTCCCTACGCCATCGTGGCGGCGAAGAAGGGCGGCGATGAGGTGGTGGTCTCTGTCGGCGACAAGGTCCCCGGCGGCGCGGTGGTCGAAAGGATATATACCGACAGGATAGAGATCATGCTCAACGGCCGTCTCGAGGTTCTCAAGGTGGAGGAGGGCAAGGGCGGCCGGGCCGCGGCAGTGGTGTCGTCTTCGTCCGCTGCCGCCGGTGCCTGGAAGGTTCCGGCCACCTACCGCAAGCGCTGGCTGAACGATCTGCCCGCCCTGGGCCGCAAGGTGCGGGCCCAGCCGGTCAAGGGCAAGGACGGCCGGGTCGGCTTCAGGCTCGTGAGCCGTGACCGGAACCTGCTCGAGACCGTTGGCCTTAAAAGCGGCGACGTGGTCTACGAGGTCAACGGCATCTCCCTGAGCGATCCGGCCCAGGCTTTGAAAGCGGCCGGGGAACTGATGAAAAGGAAGGAGGTGACCGTGCTCTTCAGCCGTGACGGCAGGATGGAGAGCAGGGTTTACCGGCTGGAGGAATGATGATGCGACCGTGGTTCATACGGGTGTTTTCTGTCCTGCTCTTCTGCCTGCTCAGCGGCCAGGTTTTGGCTGGGCCGCAGGCCGCGGACGGCGACATGGTGAGCCTGAACTTTCAGGATGTCACGATCCGCACCGTTATCAGCACGGTGTCGAAACTCACCGGCAGGAACTTCGTGGTCGATCCGGCGGTGCGCGGCAAGGTCACGGTGATCGCGGCCCATCCGGTGCGGCGCGACGAGGTCTATTCCCTTTTCCTCTCCCTGCTCAAGGTCTACCGGCTGGCCGTGGTCGAGGGCGAGCATGTATCCCAGATAATACCCATGGACCGGGCCCGGTCCAGCGGCCAGCCCCTGTCTGACGGCGGGGAGGCTGCGGGAGCCTTTGTTACCCGTCTCATCCGCCTGAAGTACATCCAGGCGGCCCGGCTGATCTCGGTGTTGCGGCCGCTGGTGCCGCCAAAGGCCTATCTCGCCGCGGTCGCGGACAGCAACATGCTGATAATTTCGGACCGGGCCGCAAACTGCCGCCGGATCGCGGCCATCGTCGCCGAGCTAGACAAGGCGAGAAGCGGCAATTTCGAGATAATCACCCTGAAGTACGCCGACGCCGCCGATCTCGCCCGGGTGGTCCAGAGCCTTGACGACACGGCCCGGGGCAAAAAGGGCGATATACGGGTGATCGCGGACGAGCGCACCAACAGCCTGATCGTGGCCGGGCCCGATTTCCGGCTCCTGCAGGTGAAGGCGGTGGTCAAGAACCTCGACACCCCGGTCAAGGAGGAGGGCTCGACCCAGGTGGTTTATCTCCGCTACGCCCGGGCCAAGGATCTGGTCAAGGTGCTGAACGACGTGCCGGTGGCGGACAGCGCCGGCGGCAGGAAGGCCGCGTCCAAGGCGGCGGCGCGGCAGAAGGGCAGGGTCAGCATCGTTGCCGACGAGAACACCAACGCCCTGGTGATCACCGCCCCGCCCGCGGTGATGCGCGACCTGCGGCGGGTGATAAAACGGCTCGACATCCGCCGGCCCCAGGTGCTCATCGAGGCGATCATCGCCGAGGTCTCCACCGGCGCCAACCTCGACCTCGGGGTGCAGTGGCGGGCCACCGGCCTGAAATCGGCGGACGAGTCCGGCGTCATCGGCGGCACCAACTTTTCCTCCACCACCACGCCGGGGATCAACACCCTGAGCAGCGACGCGGCCACCGCCATCTCCGGGCTCGGCGCCCTCTCCGGCCTGAGCCTCGGCTACCTCGAGGGCTCAGCCGACATCCTCGGCACCAAGGTTCTGAACATGGCGGCCCTGCTCTCGGCCATTGCCAGCGACGCCGACAGCAACATCCTCTCCACCCCGTCGCTTCTGACCACCGACAACCAGGAGGCCGAGATCGTGGTCGGCAACAACCTGCCGTTTGCCACCGGCAGCTACACCTCAACCGGCAACAACACCCCCACCAACCCCTTCACCACCTACGAGCGCAGGGACGTGGGGCTGAAGCTCAAGGTCAGGCCGCAGATAAGCGAGGGCGACACCATCCGTCTCGACATCGAGCAGGAGGTCAGCAACCTGAGCGGCAGCACCGGCGCCACCACCGTGGGCCTCGACATCACCACCACCCGCAGCATCAAGACCTCGGTTCTGGTGGACGACGGCAAGATCCTCGTCCTGGGCGGGCTCATCAGCGACGAGCTCAAGGAGACCGAGTACCGGGTGCCGGTGCTCGGCAGCATCCCCGTTCTGGGCTGGCTGTTCCGTTACACATCCAACACCAGGAGCCGCAAGAACCTGATGGTCTTCCTCCGGCCCACCATCATCCGCGACAACGAGAGGAGCGACGTGATCACATTTGACAAGTACGACTACCTGCGCAGGCTTCAGCAGGACGTTAACCGGCAGGTGCGGGTCAGCCCGGGATCGGAGCGCGGCGACGGCCCGGTCCTGCCGGAGCGGCAGGAGGCCGCCCCCTGACATGGCCGCGGGCGAAATCATAAGGCTGCCTTTCTCCTTTGCCAGCCGTCTGGGCGTGCTGGCCTGCGGGGAAGGGGAAAACGGCGTAGAGGTCGTCTGCCGCGAGGGGGCCCCGGTCGCGGCCCTGCAGGAGGCG
>JALWTY010000287.1 GCA_026993265.1 Desulfobacterales bacterium | reverse complement strand
TTCTTCCTGGTCAACTGCTACTTCCCCAACGCCGGCCACGGGCTTTTGCGCCTGGACTACAAGCTCGCCTTCAACCGCGCCCTGCACCGTTTCCTCGAGCGCTTGCGGGAAGAAAAACCGGTGGTGGTCTGCGGCGACTTCAACGTCGCCCACCAGCCCATCGACCTGGCCCGGCCCCGGCAGAACGAGGGCAACCCCGGCTACACCGCCGAGGAGCGGGCCTGGATGGACGAGTTCCTCGCCTCCGGATGGCTCGACACCTTCCGCCTCTTCCACCCGGGCGAGCCGGGCCACTACACCTGGTGGAGCTACCGGGCCGGGGCCAGGGCGAGGAACATCGGCTGGCGCATCGACTACTTCTGCGTAAACGAGGAAGCAAGGGACCGGGTGGCCGACGCCCTCATCCACCCGGAGGTCCCGGGCAGCGACCACTGTCCGGTGGAACTGGAGATGGTTTTCTGATGACAGAGGAAAAGAAAAAAGTCCCCGAAGACATCCGGCGCGACCTCGAGCGGGCCGTGGCCCTGCACGACCGCGCCACCAGCGACCACGACAAGTGCCTGGAGTTCAACCGTCTCATGGGCGACATCCTCGCCCGGCTCGAGGACGCCGGCTGCGACCGCGAGGCATTCCGGGTGATGGGCATCCTCGTGCACTGCAACCCCAGGGAGGGGGCGAGCTGCGACAAGACCAGCATGGTCGGGGAAAAGGTGAGAAAACTGCTGCCCCGGTAGCAGCCCGTTGAAAAACTACTGCGCTTGACGATGCGGCGTCAAAATCCGGCTCAAAATGCTCGTTTATCCCAAGCCGCGCCGCCTGATTAGTCGCCCGCGTCCGGTTTAAACGGGCTGATAACGCGCAGGGCAGGTCACAAGAGGATGCCCCGGCCGCGCAGGCGTTCCGGGGTTATTCCCCTGCGGTTCATGATCGCGGCGAGCCGGTGCCGGGGGATGACGTTGCCGATGAACAGGGCGGCGACGAAGATGAGCCCGTACAGGACGGATGCGGGCTGGGGGTTGACGAGGCTGATTGCGCCGGTTGCGAGCAGGGCTGCTGCGAGACAGGCGGTGCGCCGCCGGATCAGCGCCGTGATCTTCCGGCATTCTTCGGTCTCGGAGGCTGAAAATTCCGGAAAGGCCTCCGGGGTGATCTTTTCCTCCATGCCGCGGCCGCGGTTGGCCAGGGCCAGGCAGAAGACCCCGGCCGCGAGCAGGGCCGCGCCTGCTGTTTTCATCGTTGCTTCTCCCTTGTCAGTCCGTTGAAAAACTACTTGCGCTCGATGATGCTGCGCCGGAACTCCTGCTCAAAATGCTCTTTTACCAGCTGCGCTTTCTCGCCGGATTATTCCTTGCCTCATCTTCGCTCGTGACGTTTTTCAGCGGGCTGTTATGAAATAAACGGCCCCGGACGAACCGGGGCCGTTTTGTTTTCCGTAAGACGCCGCCCTCAGCCGGCCGCGCCCAGGGTGGGGATCATCATCCCGTGGTGGAAGAGGTAGGCGATGAGAACCGCCACCGGAATGATGAAACAGAACAGGGCCACAAAGTAGACCCAGACCATCTTGCCGAACTGGGCCTCCTTCAGCTTGGCGAAGTCGGTGATGATGCCCAGGCTCATGAAGGTGAGCATGAAGAAGAGTTTCCGCATGCCCTTTTCCACGTTGATGGCCCCGACCTTGGCCGCCTTGAGCACGGCCATGCCGTCTGCCGCGCCCGCGTGGCCCGGACCGAAGAATATGGCCAGATAGACGAACCAGGCCACGAAGTAGCCGATCACGAACTTTGGGAACCGGTGCCAGACCTCGGAGAACGGCACCCGCTCGCCCGGCCGCTTGTCGATCTTGTAGACCCAGATCATGGCTAGGACAAAGGCCCACAGGCCGATGAACATGTCGATCCATACCTTGGTCATCACCGCGCTGGTGGTGATGATGCCCTCGGGCCACACCACCTTGCCATCTGTCTCGGCGCTGATCTTGGCGCGCATGAACTCGTCGAGCAGTTCGCCGGCCGCGGCGTCGGCGCCGTCGGTCTTCACCGACATGCCCATGGCGCTGCCCGCCACCAGGGGATCGCCGGTTCCGGGCCAGACATGGGTGAAGAAACCCGGCAGGATGACGAGCTCTATGACCGCCCAGACCACCACCAGGGCGCTGACCATGATCGATACCACCGGCTTGGCCCGCACCGCACCGCCGGTGGCCACCGCGGCCGAGACCCCGCAGATGGAGATGCCGCTGCCGAGCACCGCGGCCGTGGCCCGCGGCAGCTTGAAGATCTTGCGGCTTATCAGGTAGACCCCGGGCCAGAATATCATGTAGGCCACGATGGTGGCCGCGGCCCCGGCCACGAAGAGGTCAAAGGTGAGTCCGGCCACGGCGTGGCCCAGTTTCTGGCTGGTGGCCGCGGCCTTGATCGGCAGGTAGCCGACCTTGACGCCAAGGAAGACGATCGCGGTCTTGATGAACCATTCCGGCTTGGCCGCGGTGCTGAGGTACTGCGCGAAAGGTTTGAAAAAGTTGCCGATGACGAGCCCGACGATCAGCGCCAGGATGAACGAGGCCCCGCCGCCCAGCGAGAGGGTGAACATCTCCGGGAAATGGCTCTTCTTGAGATCGACCACGCTGGCCGAGAAAAAGGCGTGATGCCCCACGAACCAGGTCAGGTAGGTGAGGAAGAAGATGATGGTCCAGCCGGTGATGTACTTTTTCAGGTCCCAGCGCATGAAATAGGCGCCGATGGAGGTGGCGACGGTGAAGACCAGGTAGGTCATCAGAATGCCGCCGATGGGGCCGAGCCCCTTGTAGAAATCCTTTGCGGTCTGGCTGTACTTGGCCCCCAGTGGATAGAAGGCGTGGTTCACGGTGACGATCTTCTTGGCCACGGCCCCCTCGGGGAGCGAGAAGACCCATTTTTTCGGATACGTTATCCAGCCGAGCACGTCGATCCCGCCGATGGACAACAGCCCGAGCAGAAAAAATCCCAGTCCCAGCCATACCGCCCACCAGTCCTCCTGGGTCAGCATGCCGGTATACCATTTGCGTTCCTGGTTCGTCATGGTTTCCCCCTTCCTGTCTGTTTTTTCCTGTTGATTTCGTTGCCGCCGCAGCGCCCCTGCACCGCGGGCGCAATACGCGTTCCTCGTCGGCCGGGCCGGCTATCCGCCGAACACCACCACCCGGTTGAAGTAGTGCTGGGCGTACTGCCTGATCCATTCCGGGATGGTGCGGGTGTCGAAACACATCCGCACCATGGTCTTGCCCTGTTCCGAGAGGAGCCCCCTTTTGCCGAGCTCGCTTTCCACCTTGCGGTCGAGGCTGTCGAGGTCGGGCGCGGCAACGGAGATGTCTCCGCAGGAGGCCACCCAGTCCTTGCCGTCGTGATGAATGGAGAAATCCATTTTCATGGCCCTCAGTGCAGGACCGAGGTGGGCACCACGATCAGGCCGACGATCAGGGCGATGACGGCGATGGCGAAGCTCCAGACGACCAGTTTGGTCTCCACCGGGCTCCATTCCTCCGCGTTGGCGAGAACGTCTTCCGCCTCGAGGGCGTCGCCGGTGAGCGAACCGGAATGACACTCTTTCCTTTTTTCTTCAGCTCCCATTTTCCACCTCCTTGTCAGGGGTTTGCGGTTGGCCCGGCATCGGGCGTTTTCTGGCAAAATGAACGGCTGGAACCGGGTGGTCTGACGGGTTTGAGTCTGGCGTGGACGCAGGAGTGGCGGTGGATATCTGGCGGAAAAGCGGAATGAGCCGGGTGCTGGCGCAAGACGGGTTCACCTGCTCTTGGAATTCTATTAACGGCTACGATGTGGCACCTTGTTACACCAGATACATGTTAAGTGAGCGTGAAGTCAAGGGAAAAAGATGGAGAGGCCGGCAGGATCAGATGCGCCAGCTCACCCGTGCTTCCTTGCGGAGCGGAATGCGTTTGCACCGGAATTTCGGGTGGCCGAGCATCATCGAGAACCCCGGCGCGTGCCCTTCCGGCAGCCGGAGGGCCTCGATGAGCGGCGGCCACATGGAGCAGGCGATGTGGAAGAACCCGGCCCAGCAGGCGCCGAGCCCGCGGCTGGCCGCGGCCAGCTCGAAGCTGGCAAGGGCGATGACCGCGTCCACGCTTGCGCCGGGATAGGATCTGGGGCCGCTGACCACAACCAGGCAGGGAGCGGAGCGGAGCACCGGATCGGCGCCGGCATCGCGGGCGGCGATGACGCCTTCCAGGCCGAATTGCCGCGCCACAGGGTGTTTTTTGGCGACCATGTCCCGCATCCAGTCGACGCAGTGATCCACCAGGGGATCCAGCCGTTCCCGTCCCTGGATGACGAGCCAGTGGAGGAGCTGGGTGTTCTTGCCCGTGGGCGCATAGCGGGTGGTGTCGATACAGGCGGCGATATCGTCCTTTTCCACCGGGCGGTCGAGGTAGACCCTGGTGGAACGCCTGCTCCTTACCAGGGCGGATAGGGATGCGAAGTCCGCGGCCGCTCCGGGCGTGATCTTCGGGCATTCTTCAAGGGGCATGGCGGCGAGCTCCAGGGCCCCGTGAGGGCAGACCGCCAGGCAGTGGCCGCAGTTTATGCACAGCCGCGCCGCCGTGTCCGCGGGCTGCGGCATGGTTTCGCGGTCCTGCCACTCTATGATGCCCATTGGGCAGACCGCAGCGCAGGAGCCGCAACGCTCGCAACGGCTTTCATCGACATGAAACAGGTTCATCTTTCCTGAGACGACAGTGGTGTTTGAAAAATTGACGGTCTCGTAAAAAACCGGAAGAAAATATCCGCTTCATAACCTACCGATATTTTTGCCTTTTTACTTTTGACTTTTGCCTTCCGGCTCGCAAAGAGGCCGCGAAAGCGGGCTCTTTGCGAGCCGGAAGTTTACTCCGGCGACAAAAATCTTGCCCGCTTTTTTCATATATATTATAATTGATAATCATTATTAAAAAGGAGGCGGAAATGAGGTTCAGAATCGAGAAGAACGTGGTCGAGTTTTTTCCGGAAAACCCCCGGGAAACCGCCGACCTGGAGGTGCTGTGGCGCAAGCTGGTCGATTGCGTGCGCGAGACCGGCAAGCTCGTGCCCATCGGCGAGTTCGTGCCGGAGAAGAAGAACAGCGCCATGTTCCATATCGAGGGCGGCGCGGCCGCAATCCGGAAGACAGAAGACAGAAACCAGAAGACGGTTTAAGGAGGCTTGAGAGATGGCCAAGGATATGAGCAAGTACGAGTGTCCCTGCGGGTATGTCTACGATCCCGAGGAGGGCGACTACGAGCACGGCATCGAGCCGGGCACCCCCTTCGAGGATCTGCCCGACGACTGGGTCTGCCCCAAGTGCGGGGCGGAGAAGGCGGATTTCTGGAAGGTCGAGTAGGCGGTCAGGCCGGAGGCGGCAGGTTTCTAGTAAAAAACCTCAAACGGGTCCGAAGGCACAAAATGTCCGATTCGTAACCTACCGATACTTTTGCCTTTTAACTTTTGCCTTTTGCCTTCCGACTCGTAAAAAGGCCGCAATAGCGGGCTGTTACGAGTCGGTCCTATTTCCCCTGCCGCCTTTTTTTCTGCTCCGCCGCGAACTCCGGCCCGGCCACGCCCTGGTCGTACCAGAGGAACTGGCGGCAGAAGCCGCGCACGATCCTGACCTCGCGGGAACTCAGGCCCAGGCGGGAGAAGCCTGCGCGGATGGAGTTCATCCAGTAGGCGTCGCGGCCGTCGTGGTCCTTCAGGAAGCCGATCCGGCGCAGGACCGTCTCCAGGTGCCCGTACATCCCCTCTAACTCGAAGGTGTTGGCCAGTTTCTGTTCCCTGAAGGGCAGGCCGGCGTCCAGGTGGGCGGCCAGGGCGCAGCGCAGCTCGTAGGCGTGGATGGCCACGGCCTGGGCCAGGTTGAGGGAGGAGAAATCCGCGGTCGGAATGGTGGAGGTGTGGTGGCAGAGCTTGAGGTGGCAGTTTTCCAGGCCGCGGTCCTCGGGGCCGAAGACCATGGCCAGGCGGTTGTCTTGCATCAGCGGGGCGAGCCCGGCCATGAGTTCCCGGGGCGGGCGGGGGATCTTGCGCTGGCGGCCGGTTCTGGCCGTGGTGCCGACCACGAGCGAGAACTCGGCCAGGGCCGCGGCGCAGTCGCGGTGGCGCTCCATCTCCCCGATCAGCCGGGCCGCCTTGTGGGTGGCCATCTTCAGCATCCGTTCCCGGTCGAGGGGCCTGTCCGCCACCACCTTGAGGGCGCCGATGCCCATGTTCGCCGCCACTCTGGCCGCGGCCCCGATGTTCTCCTCGAACTTGGGCTCCACCAGGACCACGGCGCTCCGGGACATTATCTCGTTTACCGCTGTCCGCGGATCATCCGGTTCATGGTTCATGGCTTGCGGTTTGTCAGCCCGTTGAAAAACTACTGCGCTCGCGCTCGTTTTTCAACGGGCTGTTATGGGTGATGAACCCCTAATGAATGGCAGGGCTGCTATCTCACCGGCATGAAGTGAACCCGGCGGCGTCTTTCGTCCACCTCGTACAGCCTGACCCTGATCTGGTCGCCTACCCCGTAGCTGCCGCCGTATCTGCGTCCCACCACCTGGTGGTTCTTGTCGTCGAGGACGTAGAAATCGTCTTCCAGGTCGGCAAGGCTGATTGCGCCGCTGACCAGCTCGTCGATCAGTTCCACGAAGATCATCGAATCGTTGAGCCCCGAGACCACGGCCTCGAACTCCTCGCCCAGCCGTTCGCTCATGTATCGGGCCTGGAGAATATCCTCCATCTCCCGCTCCGCGTCAATGGCCTTTCTCTCCCGGGCGGAGAGGTGCTCGCCCGCTCCGGGCGCGGGCGGGGCCGGGGTCTTGCTCGCGCCGCAGAGGTGGGCCAGGGCCCGGTGGACCATCAGGTCCGGGTATCTGCGGATGGGCGAGGTGAAGTGGGTGTAGTTCTCGCTGGCAAGGCCGAAATGGCCGGGGTTGGCGGTGTCGTAGCGGGCCTGCTGCATGCTGCGCAGCAGCAGGTTGTTGATGAGGAACTCCTTTTCCGTGCCCCGGACCTCCTCGAGCATCCGGTTGATCCAGGTCTCGGCCCGGCGGCCCCGGGCCCGTATGCCTATCCTGACGGTGAACTCTCGGAACTCCTCGAGCTTCAGGGGATCGGGCGCTTCGTGGATGCGGTAGAGAAAGCCGTCTTTCTCGGCCTTGCCCTGGCGGGAGAGAAACGAGGCCACCGCCTCGTTGGCCGCGAGCATGAACTCCTCGATCATCCGGTGGGCCTGGTTGCGTTCCAGCCTGCGGATGAACGCCACCCCGCCGTCGGCGTCGAGGCCGATCTCCCGCTCCGGGATCTCCAGCATCACTGCGCCGCGGTTGCGCCTTTTGTTTTCCAGGATCGAGGCGAGTTCCGCCATCAGCAGCAATCCGTCGCGCACGTCGTCGTAGATGCCGGATTTTTCCGCGCCGTTGACGAGGTCGCAGGCGAGGTCGTAGGTCAGGCGGTGGGCGCTGCGGATGACGCTTTTCACGAACCTTGCCCGTTTTCTGGTCCCGTTCGCGTCAAAGTCGATTATGGCGGTGAAGGTGTAGCGGTCCTGCCCCGGCACCAGGCTGCAGAGGTCGTTCGAGAGCCGCTCCGGCAGCATGGGCACCACACGGCCGGGAAAGTAGACGCTGGTGCCGCGCTCGTAGGCCTCCCGGTCGAGGTTCGATCCGGGTTTCACGTAATGGCTGACATCGGCGATGGCCACGTAGAGGCGGTAGCCGCCGTGGTTGCGTTTTTCGATGAAGACCGCGTCGTCGAAATCGCGGGCGTCGGCGCCGTCGATGGTGACAAAGCGCAGTTCCCGCAGATCCTCGCGGCCGGCCGGATCGACCCGGTCGCGCAGCTTTGCCGCCTCCTTCAGGGCTTCCTGCGAAAAGGCGTGGGGCAGTCCGTGCTTGCGGATGACCATCTCGTTTCTGACCCCGAGATCGTCCGGATCACCCAGCACCTCCACCACCCTGCCGGCGGGAAAGACCGGCGCGGGATGATAGTCGGTGATCTCGGCCACCACCGCGGCCCCGTCAGGGGCGCCTGCGTCGTCGCCTTTCCTTATCATCAGGTTGAAGGGGATCCTGAAGTCGTCGGGGACCACGAGTGATCCCTGTTCCCCCTTTCTGAATATGCCCACCAGGCTGGCGTTGGCCCGTTTGACGATCTCCAGAACCCGGCCCTCCGGGCCGCGGCGGCCGCGGGAGGTGATGCGGACGATCACCGTGTCGCCCTGGGTGGCGGTCTTGAGGTTGGCGGCGGCGATGTAGATGTCCTGTTTCAGTCCGTCGGCCATGGCAAAGCCGTTGCCCCTGGGGGTGACCGATATGCGCGCCTCGATGAAATCCCCGGCTGCGGCCAGGCCTATGCCGTCTTTTTTCCTGACCAGGGTCCGGCCCCTGACCAGGGCGTCGACCACCAGGCCGATCTCATCGCCTTCCTCCGGCTCCGTGGCCAGGGCCTTTTCTATTTCTCCGGGATCGATCCGGCCGCGCCGGAACAACAGGGCGCATATCCGGTCCTCGAGCTCGATCAGCCGCCGGATGTTTTTGCGGTCCGCGTTGATTTCCCGGCGCGGCCGCCTTCCTTTTTTTCTTACGTGTCTTCTCCGGGTCATTCCTTCCTGTTCCTGGGGAGCTGTCCTGAAAATGGAGGCAAATTATTCCTGGCAAACTCCTTGCCAGAAATAAGGGTTGCCTCCCATGCCCGTCCGATGCGCTGCTTGTGCCACAGGTTTTTAAGCCACGCGGAAAACCCGCCGGGGAGGCGGGGCGCTGATAACCGGCCGTCTGGTTTCAAGGGGGATTAAAATATCAAGGATACCGCATTGCGCTCCGCAAGTAACTATATGTTTGCATAAAAGCAATAATTTCTTACTTTAACTGAAATGGGCGGTACGACTGAACAGTTCTTCGACATCGCGGCGTTCACCGAGGAGATCGCCGCGCATATAGGCGACCAGGAGGGGGAGGCGAGGCTTTTCTGGAAGGCGTTTTCCTACGCGGTGAACGCCCACCAGAACCAGCGCCGCAAATCCGGCGAGGCTTACGTCAGCCATCCCTGCGAGGTGGTCAGAATCCTGGTGGAGGAGTTCGGCATCCACGATCCCAAGACCCTGGCCGCGGCCGTGCTCCACGACACGGTCGAGGACGTGGAGGAGGTCACCCGCGAGGAGATAGGCGCCCTGTTCGGCAGCGAGGTGGAGGCCATCGTCGACGGGGTCACCAAGATCAGCGGGTTCCAGGGCGCCCGCCAGGCCTTTGTCCGCATGGTCCACCGCAAGCTCTTCACCGGCGCCGCCTCACGGATCGAGACCATCCTGGTCAAGCTCGCCGACCGCCTCCACAACATGCGCACCCTGGAGTCCCTGCCCCAGCACAAGCGCCAGAAGATCGCCGACGAGACCCTCGACATCTACGCCCCGCTCGCCAAGGTTCTGGGCCTCTACAACCTCAAGCGCGAGCTCTACGACCTTGCCCTGATGTACCGGTTTCCCCGTCAGGCCCACCGGGTGATCGCCCGGATCAACCGTTACCGGGAGGACAGCGCCATCCGCGAGGTGATCGACCGGCTGCGGGACAAGCTGGCCGAGTCATGGATCACCGCTGACGTTGATCTCCGGGTCAAGGGGCTGTGGTCCTACTACGATCCGCTTCACCGCACCCTGAGCCGCGAAACCGAATCGCCGGTGGAGATCCTGGTGGCCACCAGGGACGTGGCGAGCTGTTACCAGGCCATGGGAGTCATAAACCAGCTCTATCCGCCGATTCCCCGCACCATCCGCGATTTCATCGCCAACCCCAAGGCCACCGGCTACCAGTGCCTCCACACCAGGGCGGTCATCGGCGGGCTCAAGTACCTCATCAAGATCAGGACCGAGTCCATGCTCGAACGCGGCCGCAGCGGCATCGTCGCCGCCTGGTCGGCCGGCGGCGGCCAGAGCTCGTTTTCCCGCGAGATCCGCGAGATGCTCGATATCATGGGCCACCAGGACGGCCCCTCCTACCGCGAGGTGATCGCCGCCTCCAGCGGCAACGAGATCTACACCTACACCCCCAGGGGCGACGCCTTCTGCCTGCCGCGCAAGAGCACGGTCCTCGACTTCGCCTTCAAGGTCCACACCGACGTGGGCCGCCGCTGCCTCTACGGCATGGTGGGCAACCGCAAGATGAGGCCGGAGGAGATCCTCCACGACGGCGACAGGGTCAAGATCATCTGCGCCGACCGGCCGGTTCACTTCACCCCGGACATCCAGAGCCGTTGCCAGACCGCCAGGGCCCGGGGCGAACTGGCCAAGATGTTCAGGAGCCGCCGCCGCAGGCTCGCGGCCGCCATCGGCCGCGACATCCTCGCCCTGGAGCTGAGGCGCTACGGCGTGCCCCGCGAGATCCTCGACCACGAGGGCATGGCCGAGGTGCTGGAAAGCTTCGAGACGGACGACATGCGCGGCCTGTGCGCCGGCATCGGCAGCGGCAGGATATCCCTGCGGGCGGTGGTCCGGACGATCATCGACACCCTCTACCGCGACCGCTGCATCCTCCAGCCGCCCACCGGCTCCCTGAACAT
>JALWTY010000286.1 GCA_026993265.1 Desulfobacterales bacterium | reverse complement strand
CCCCCACCCTGAACCCGGCCACCCGGCCGTCCCCGTCCACCGCGAGGTTGTTGAAACGCGGCTCATCGCGAACAACCAGGGTGACCCGGCCGCCCGTGGCCGCGTGGGCACCCATGACCGCGGCCGGATCGTAGCCGTGGTACACGTCGCCGTTCATCACCAGCACCGGCTCGTCCCGGAACCATGCCAGGGCCCGCCGCAGGCCGCCGCCGGTGCCAAGCTCGATCTCCTCTTCCTGGATATCCACCCCGGCCTCGCCGGCAAGAAGGGGATGAAACTGCCCGGCCAGGTGATGACAGTTGACCAGGATGCGGTCGAACCCGCTGCGCCGCAACCGCTCGATCAGGCGCAGGACAAGGGGACGGCCCATGACCGGAAAGAGCGGCTTGGGCCGGACGAGCGACCAGGGCCGGATACGGGTGCCGAAACCGGCTGCGAGGATCATTGCTTGCATGGCAGGAGACAGGAAACAGGAGACAGATATTGACGAAATCGCAACAAATTGCGATTTCGCCGCGGCACCGCCCGTGCCTTCTTGAAATTGCGTGGGCGGAGCAGCGTGGTTGCCGTTTGTTACGAGGCCATCAGACATTGATGAAATCGTAACAACGGCTTCCTGCCGTTGTTACTCAACGGAAAGCCAAAGCGCAGCTTCGGCTTTCCTCTCGAAATTACGCTGTTTTTCAAACAGCGCAATTTCGCCGCCGCGTCCTGCGGCGGATGATGGACTCGTTGTTACGAGTCCATCATTGCCAGGTTCCACCGGCGCCGGCATTGACAAGGACAGGGGCAAAGCCCCCTTGCCGTCAGAAAACAAGCCGGCCGTCCCGGGCCTCTTCCACACCGACCACGGCGATGCCGGCGTCGTCCGCGTCCCTTATGACCCGGTCGGCGTCGAAGAGCAGGGCCTGCCCCTTTTCAACCGCAAGCACCGAGGCCGACACCTCCCGCATCACCGCGATGGTGCGGGTGCCGATGGCCGGAAGGTCGAAACGGAAATCCTGGCCCGGTTTCCGCACCTTCACCACCACCGCCTTCTCCCGGGCCAGCTCGCCGCCGCGACGGATGGCGGCGTCGGTCCCCTCGATGGCCTCGACCGCGACCACGGCCCGGTCGCGCACCACCACGGTCTGGCCGATATCGAGCCGTCCCACCTCCCGGGCCATGCGCCAGCCGAACTCCATGTCTTCAATCTCCTCGGCCGTGGGCTTGCGGCGGGTGAGCACTCCGCCGGGAAAGAGCAGCTCCTTCAGATACAGGGTTGATTCCACCACCTTGATCCCCTCTTTCTCGAGGGAATCGGCCACCGCCCTCAGGATGGAGTCATCATGGCGGGCGCGGATGCGGTTCCAGAGGGTGAGGCCCTTGAGATCCGGGAAGACGTCGCGGAATATCCTGGTCTTGGTGATGGTGCCGAGAAAGGCGGTCTCACGCACGTTTTCCTCGTGGAAAAACCGGATGATCCGGCCGAGCTGGCCCAGCTTGACCCAGAGGATGGCGTCGGCCGCATCCTCAAGGGCGGAGTCGCTCTCGCCCTTGTGGGCCGCCACCACCACCCGGCGGCCGGCCCGGCGGGCGGCCTCGGCAAAGAGCAGGGGAAACTGGCCGCCGCCGGCGACTATGCCTATCGCTTCCATCTCGCTATCCTGCACAGCCACGGCAACGCGCTAATCGTCGATCCCGTTCCTGACCACGCCGCTGCGGCTCGGCTCCCGGAAAAACTCGACCATGTACATGACCTCCCGGCGGTGGGAGAACTCGGCCTCTACCCGGTCCAGGGCGTCTTTCAGGAGGAGATCCGGGGTCCTGAAGATGAGGACGAAGGCGTCGTTCAGGTCACGGATGGTGTCGGTATCGAAACCGCAGCGCTTCAGGCCGATGCGGTTGATGCCGGTCACCCGCATCCGGTTCCTGACCCCGGAGACGATCACATAGGGCGGCACGTCCTTGCTGATGCCGCTCATGCCGCCGATGTAGGCGTGGGAGCCGATGCGGGTGAACTGGTGCACCGCCACCAGCCCGCCCATGGTCGCCCGCTCGCCCACCTTCACGTGGCCGCCCAGGGTGGCGCCGTTGGCCATGATGATGTTGTCGGCGAGCGCGCAGTCATGGGCAATATGGACATAGGCCATGAGCATGTTGTTGCTGCCGATGCGGGTGACGAGGTTTTCCTTGGTGGTGGCGCGGTGGATGGAGACGTATTCACGGATGATGTTGTCGTCGCCGATCTCCACCCTGGTGTCCTCGCCCTTGTAGCCGAGATCCTGGGGCGGCGCGCCGATTGAGACGAAACCGCTGATCCGGTTGTTCCTGCCGATGGTGGTGTTACCCTCGATGAAACAGTGCGGCCCTATCCTGGTGCCTGCTCCTATCCTGACTCCCGCGCCGATGACCGTGAACGGCCCGACCTCGACCGAGGGATCGATCTCGGCCGCGGGATCGACTACTGCCTTGTCGTCTATCATTCGTGTTTCCCGGAAAAATTTTTCTTTATCACCTGAGTCCGTGAGCGTTCGAGAGAGATTAGGGGCATAGGGGCATAGGGGTTTAGCAACTGTGTTTAAAGTCAAGCGATTTTTTACGCATAATTTGCCTGCCAGTACACACCATCTCGGAGCATGGCATTGACGATAGTCAACAGTTTTCGCATGCATGCCGTAAGCGCGACCTTGG
>JALWTY010000285.1 GCA_026993265.1 Desulfobacterales bacterium | reverse complement strand
TCCACATCGAGGTCGGCGGCGGCAAAGTATATCTCCTCGGTGCCGCATAGACCGAGGTCGAACACCCGGCTGCCCCCGGCCGCGAGCCCCCCGGCCAGGGCCGCGGCGATCCCGGGGCCGGAAAGACGCGCGTCCCGGCCGATGACCGTCTTCCTCAATCCGAGAACCCTTGCGGCCGCAAACCCGATCTTCGCCGCGAGCCGGTGGTCGAGCTGGTCAGGCACCCGGCCGCGGATGTCATAGGCCTTGAAACAGGACAGTCGAGTCATTATTGTTCCTCTTTGCTTGTTGGTTCCGCGTGGTCTTGGGTCGCGGATTTTTCAGGGTGATGGCCTCGACGAGGCCGAGGCCATCATCAAATAAACAAAAAGCAAAGGTTTGCCAATGGAATCCGCAAAGATCGACGCCTGTATCGAAAGACTGGAAAGACTCTACCAGAGGATGGACGAGGAATACGGCCGGGTCGCCGGTGATCTGGAATTTTCCTGCAAGGGCTGCGACGACAACTGCTGCGACAGCCCCTTTGTCCATCACACCTATATCGAGTGGATCTACCTGATCCGCGGGATAAGGAAGATGAGCGCCGACAACCAGGCAAGGCTCGTGGCCGCCTCCCGCGAGTACCTCACCCGGATAAACCTGCTCAGGGCCAAGGGCGACGACCCGGTGAGCATGTGCCCGCTAAACGAGGGCGGCCAGTGCATGGCCTACGAGCACCGGATGATGATCTGCCGGCTGCACGGGGTGCCGTCGTGCATCAACATGCCCGCGGGCGGCAAGAAGGAGTTCGGCGGCTGTTTCCGCTGCCAGGAGATAATCTCCGGGAAAAACGACTTCCCGGTGTTGGACCGCACCCCGCTTCTCTCAGAGCTGGCAGCCATCGAGCGCGACCTCCTCTCCGCCGCGGGCCCTAAACCCAGGGTGAAACTATCCATCGCCGAGATGATCATCAAGGGCGAGCCGGAACTGTGAAGGCCGCATCCGCCGACTGTCTCCTGTCCCCTGAAACACGAAGCCGTCACTGATTCAGGAAAATATCTGACCTGAATCCGTGACGGCTTCGTGCTTTTCTGCAAGGCATCCGACTGAAAAAACGTATTTTTTCTACAAAAGTCGCCTTAACAAAAAATTCCCCCGCCGCCCTTCGGGGCGCTTGATGAGCGGACCATCTGCTGTGTCGACAACGCAGTTGTATACCGAAGTATGATGGCCTCGTAAAAAGTCCGCTTCGCGGCCTTTTCACGAGGCCAGAACCCAGAAGACATAAGCCAGTAATATCGGTAAGTTACGGATCAGATGATTTCGTGCCTTCTGGATCGTTTGGGGTTTTTACGAGGCCATCATCCTGGGGTTGCCTGTCTTGTTGACAGTGTTTGTATCGGGGGGATATATACACCATATGACTGTTATGGTGCTCCGCATGGGGCGTTCGCTTTCCTCTGTCTATTTTTGGTGACGACATTGAAAAAGTACGGTTATGCGAAGCTTGGCTGGTTGTTTGCCGTCCTGTTCCTGTTGTTGAGCCCATGCAGGGCGGGAATGGCAAGGGATGCCGATCACCCGGAGTCTGTCAAGGGACGCCGTGAACACCACCGGGGCAAAGAGTTGGCAGGCGGAGAGCCGGTCAAAAGGGGGCCGGGGAAGGAAAAGAGAAAAAAAGGCCGGAAGGGAAAGAAAAGGAAGAAGGGGGAAGGCAGGCGCCACGGCCGGCACGGCCGCCGCAAAAAGGACGGCGCCGTCAATCATGTTCCTGCGGCCTTGCCGGCATCGTTCGTCACCCCGGAGGATTCCTCCGTGGCGATCATTCTTTCCGGGCGCGACGGGGATGGCGATCCCCTGACCTATGAGGTCGTAGAGCCTCCCGGGCACGGCATCCTGACAGGAGATCCGCCGGAGACAACCTATATTCCCGCGCCTGATTTCAACGGCAAGGACTCTTTTGCCTTTACGGTCCGTGATCCTTCGGGGGCCTCGTCGCCGCCTGCTTATGTGGAGATAACGGTCACAGCGGTCAACGATCCTCCGGTGGCCATGGCCGAGATCCCGGCGGCCACGGTCCGGAGGCTGGACGAGGTCTGTATGGACGGCGGCGGTTCTGCCGATGTCGACGGCGATGCGCTCTCCTACAAGTGGTCTTTCGGGGCGGTTCCCGCCGGAAGCGTGGCTGTCATTGATGACTCTGCTGCAGTTTCGTCCTGCTTTGTTCCTGACCTTGCCGGAGATTACCTTGTCAGGCTCGAGGTCTCGGACGGTGCGGCCGTGGCCGCGGCCGAGGTGGCTGTCTCCGTTTCGCCCCGGCTGGTCGTTGTCCCGGATCTGTCAGGGCTCACGAAGGCCGCGGCCGGGAATGTCCTGGCTGAGGCCGGACTTTCCCCTGGCGATGTCCGCGGCGAGTACAGCGATACCGTTGCCGCGGGGACAGTGATGTTTCAGTTTCCCGCGGCGTCATCCCGGTTGGAGGAGCAAGGCACCGTCGATCTGGTCGTCTCTCTTGGTCCTCAATATATCGGCGATCCCGGCCGTCCCGCCCTGATCACGGGGCAGGTGCAGGACGCCGACGGGACGCCGGTCGCCGGGGTGGAGGTCTCGGCGCCCTCCGTTTCCGTCGGACCGGTGGCGACCGATTCATCCGGACGTTATTCCTTGTCTTTGATGGGCGGAATGCGCGTGCGGCTCGTTTTTGTCCGTGACGGTTTCATTGCCTGTCAGCGGGATATGGACGTCCCGGTAAACGAGATCGTGGACGCCGGGACCGTGACCATGACCGCGATCGCTGACGCCTCCACCCGGGTGGCCTTTGACGGTGTTCCGGACACGGTGACCGTGCATCGTGGCTCCCGGGCCGTCAACGGCGGCGGTTTCGTCACCCTGGTCTTCCGGGGCGACAACCGGGCCTGGGAGGTGGATGAGCAGGGGAACCTCCTTCGTGAACTTGCGGAGATAACGGTCAGGGCGACGGAGTTTCCCGGGCCGCTCGCCCTGCCCGCTCCCCTGCCTGCGGGAACGGACTACACCTATTGCGTGGAACTGGCCGCGGACGGGATTGAACGGGTGCGCTTCGCACGTCCGGTCACCGCTTGGATCGGCGGTCTTTCAGGGGCGCGGGTGGGGGATGTGGTCCCGGTGGGATACCTGGACCGGGACCAGGGCAGGTGGCTTCCTTCCGACAACGGCGTCGTGGTTCGCCTGCTCGACACGGACGGAGACTCGGCCGCAGACGCCGTTGACGCCGACGGCGACGGCCTGCCGGACGATATCGACGGCGACGGCCGCACCGACGGCGAGACCCTGGGGCTGGACGATCCATCTCTTTATCCCCCGGGAGCCGTGTTCTGGCGGGTGCCGGTCGGGCATTTCACCCCGTACTACACGGGCGTGCCGGTCACTCCGGCGCCGCGGCCCGCCGTTTCCGTCGAAGTCAACCCGCCGGTGGTGGTCGCGGGGGAGAAGGCGGTGCTCTCCTGGAGTGTGGAGAACGCGGATACGGTGTCCATTGACAACGGCGTCGGCCAGGTGGATGTTTCCGGCAGTCTCGAACTTTATCCCGAACAAAGCGTCACCTATCATGTCTCGGCCTCAGGCCCCGGCGGGAGCTCGGAGGCCTCCGTGGCTGTGGGGGTCATCGGTGTGCAGCGGGTGGGGTTGGCGGACGAACCTGGTGACTATTTCGCCTGGGGCGTGGCGGTTGACGGGTTTTCCGGGTATGCCGCGTTCGGCGCGCCATACGACGACGAGGCAGGTTATGACGCCGGGGCCGTTTACGTGTTTCAGGCCTCCCCCGGCGGCTGGAACATGCAGGAGAAGATAACCGCGGCCGACGCCTCCGGCGACGAGATGTTCGGCGCTACGGTTGCCATCGACGGGGATTACATCGTAGTGGGCGCGCCCGATGACGACGACAGCGGCCCATATTCCGGCAGCGCATACATATTCAAAAGGAGCGGGGGCGGATGGGCGCAACAGGCCAAGCTCGTCGCCGCCGACGCCTCTTCCGGTGACGAGTTCGGCTCCGCCGTGGCCCTGGATGGAGAATACGCCGTCATCGGCGCCTGTTACGCCGACGACGACCTCGGCGCCGTATATGTGTTCAGACGGGAGGGGGAAAACTGGGTTCAGCAGGCCAAACTCACCCCCTCCGACGGCGAGCCGGGCGACGAGTTCGGTACCGCGGTCGCGGTCAGCGGTGATTATATCTTCGTCGGTGCGCCGTATTCCGGCGACGATTATAGCGGGGCCGTGTACGTCTTCAGGCGTGACGGAGCCGGATGGTATGAGACCGCGAAGCTCAAGGGCAGCGACACCGCATACGACGACGAGTTCGGCGGCAGCCTGAGCGCGGACGGCGATACCCTCGTGGTGGGGGCGGAGTACAACTCCACGAGCGCCTATTACGGCGGCGCCGCCTATGTGTTCCGGCGTGACGGCGGCCAGTGGCGCGAGGAGGCGAGGCTGTCGCCGCCGGACGCGGCCGAGTACGATTACATTGCCGGTTCGGTCGCCGTCTACGGCCGTTACGTCGCGGTCGAGGCCTACATGCGTGACAGCGTTTATCTCTACCGCCGCACCGGCGAGGGATGGTCCCTGTACCGGCGGATAAGGGCTCCCTCCGGCCTGGACGGTTTCGGTTACCCGGTGGCCATGGGCATGGGATACTGTGTCGTCGGCGCCGACGAAAACGACGCCGCCTTCATATATGCCATCCCCGACGCGTTCGCCGGGATCTCGGTGACGCCGGAATACGCCCCCGACGGCGCCGCCACCCTGCGCTGGAAGGCGTTCAACTCCGAATCGTGCGCCATCTCTCCGGATATCGGCCCGGTCGAGTCCTCCGGCACGACAGCCGTGTCGGCGGCAGGAACCACCGTATATACCTTGAGCTGTGAAGGCCCCTTTGGCGCCGCTTCCGCGCAGGCGACCCTGAACGTCTCCGCCCGGCCGGCCGAGGTGTATGCGTCCATCGATCCGCCGTTGATCTCCTCCGGTGATCAGGCGGTGATAAGCTGGCAGACCTATGGCGCGCAGTCGTGCCTGATCGAGCCCGGCGGCGCCGACTGCCTCGGGGCCGGATCGCTTGCCGTTTCCCCGGACGCCACCACCGTATATACCCTTACCGCGGCGAACGCGGACGGCGTGGAGACCTCGGTCAAGGTCGCGGCCGCGGTCCAGGGCCGCGGGGAATCCTTCTCCCTCGATTTCGTCTCCGGCCGGGCCGTGGCCACCGACGGCCCCTGGACGGCGGCCGATCAGGATGGCGCGGGCGTCGTCATTTTCCATCACGGCCCGGACGGATGGGCCGAGTTCGCATCCATATCTCCCGCAGACGCTCCCGATGACCTCACCTTCGGCGAGGATCTCGCCCTCTCCGGTGACCTGCTCGTTGTCGGCGCGCCGGGGCAGGATGCGGTCTACGTCTTCCGTTGGGACGGGAACGCCTGGAACGAGGAGGCCAGGCTGACCGCCCCCGGAGTGAGCCCCGGGGACGAGTTCGGTTCCGGAGTGGACGTCGACGGCGACACCATCGTGGTCAGGAGCGATTTCAACGACCGGGTCCACGTCTTCCGCCACGATCCGGACGGGTGGCGCTTTGAGGCCGAGCTCACCGGCGGGGTCATGGCCAGCGGCTTCTTCGGCGCCGACGTCGCGGTCAGCGGTGATTACATCGTGGTCGGCGATGACGGCGGCAAGCGGATATTCACCTTCAGGCGAATGGGATCGGAATGGTTCCTGGCGGATATCCTCGAGTCCCCTGTCCGGGATTACTACTCCGACTTCGGCGAGGCCCTGGACATGAACGGCGACCTTCTCATCGTCGGCGACAGCGAGGTGGGCTACGGATACTACGACTACCACGGCGCGGCATACATCTACCGCCGCCGCGACGGTTCATGGGTCCGCGAGGCCGATCTCCTGCCGGAACGGTCGGAAGACGATATCTATTACGGAGAGTACGTGGCCATAAACGGTGATTACGCCGTGGTCAGCGCCTGGTACACCGATTCAGCCATGTACCGGTATCACGGCGGAAGCTGGGAGCCGACCGGCTGGCTCTTCGGTTACAACGGGGTCACCCTGGCCCTGGGAGACGAGGCGGTCGTCGAGGGCGGCAGCCGTTCCCTTGAGATCACGGATCTGCCCGTGCCCGTGGTGCGCATGGACGCGGCGCCGCGGTTCGCGCCCGACGGCCGTGCCACCCTTTCATGGGAAGCGAACGACGCTGTCGCTTGCCGCATCCTGCCGGGAGCGGTGGATGTGGGGCCGTCCGGCAGTCTCGATGTAAGGGTTGTCGCCGATACCCGTTTCGTCATCAGGTGTGAAACACCCTACGGTGTGGCCGAGGACCATGTCACGGTCCATCCGCGTCATCCGCCGCCGGAGATTGTGGCCGTAGCAGACCCCCCGGTGGCCTATCCCGGAGAGACCGTCACCATCAGGTGGGGGAGCATGAACGCCGATGCGGTTGAAATAGACCAGGGCCTCACCGCGTCGGGGACGAGCGGAAGCCTCACCGTCAAGCCGACTGCCGATGTCGTCTATCGATTGAAGGCCACCGGACCTGGCGGCGAAACCGAGACCACAGTGAGCGTAAGGGTCATCGACCCGATGGTCGCAATCAGCGCTCCTGAGCCCTATTATCTGAGCGGCGGGTACGGAAGAAATTATTACGTCCGGCTCGATTGGGCAAAGCGCGATCTGGAGAGCTGCACGATATACTCGCATCACGGCGGCTATGACTGCAACGCCGCAGGGCGTGACAGCGGCTATATCTGGCTCGTCGCTGTTGGAGACGATACTTTTACCATTAAAGGAACAGACGCCAGGGGCAAGGTGTACACCGATTCGGTCGACGTCTACGCGGTCACCGCCAACCTGTGGACACCGGACAGTGTCGTGCCTGCCGGAACTCCCGCCACCCTGCGCTGGGAGACCACCCATCTGTCAACCTGCGTCATCAACCCGGGCAACCACGACTGCGGCGGCGCCGACAACGGCACCGTCACCGTGACTCCGTCATCCACCACCACCTACACCCTGACCGGAACCGCGGGCCGGGGGATCACGGTCGAGGCGTCCCGGACCATCGAGGTGATTCCGCCGGTAAGCGCCGAGTTCAGCGTCAACCCCAGGTTCATCATCGCCGACGGTTCGTCGTCGACGGTGGAGCTGACCTGGACGACTGCAAACGCCGACCGGGTGCGCATAACCTCTTCCGGCCCGCCCTTTTATGGACTGTGGCAGCCAGTAGCGCCGAGCGGAACCTTGCGGCTGTACCTAAGTGCCGGGACCACCTTCACCCTGAGGGCGGGCAACAGCCTGGGCGGGCCCGAGGTGTCGAGGTACCGGCAGGTGACCCTTATCGGTCCGGGATACCCCGGGGTGGGGATTCTCTATCCGGAGGACAACGGGGTGGTGAACGGCCGTACCACCCTGGTCCGCGGCCTGGTCGGCTCGCCGTCAGGCGACCCGAGGGTGACGGTAAACGGCCGTCCGGCCCAGGTTTACGGCAATACCTTCTTCTTGAACAATCTCGAGCTGAGCGAAGGGGTCAACACCATTGAGGTGGTAGCGACCGAACCCGGCGGCGCCAGTGTGTCCGACACCATCACCGTCACCCGCGACACCTCCGCGGGCGGTTTCGACCTGAAGGTGGAGAACGATTACGGCATCGCCCCGCTCCGGACCAGGCTCACCGCGGAAATAACCCCCTGGACCGGAGGAAGCTATGAGCTGGGCTACATGACCGATGGCGACGGCGAGGTCTTCTTCACCCCAATAAGCAGCGTCGAACACAACCTCAGCTTTTCCCTGCCCGGCCTCTATACCGTCCGTTATTCATACACCCCGCCCGGCGGTGGGACGTCCTACCGTGAGGTCATGGTCAGGGTCGACAACGTGGCCGACCTGGACGCCATGCTCAGAAAGAGATGGGAGGGGATGAAGAGTTTTCTCGCCGTCCGCGACGTGGAGGGCGCTTTGCAGTACTTCACCGAAGGGGCAAGGGACAAGTACCGGGCCATCTTCAACGGGATCTATTCGGACCTGCCCATGAAGATTAGACAGATGCGCGACATCGAGATGATCTACGGCAGGGACGATATCGCCAAGTACCGGATAACCCGGGACCAGCTGATCGGCGGGGAGCTGAAGACCATAACGTATTACATCTACTTTATCCGCGATCAGTACGGCGAGTGGCGGATTGCAGGTTTTTAGAGGGAGCGGGAGACGACATGAAGGCAATGGCCAAACCGTTTTTCACAGCCGTCCTGTTGATCCTCACCACCGGCTGCGCCATCACCCATGTCTATGGCCCCTACATGGGCAGGGTGGTGGACAGGGAGACAAAAGAGCCCCTGCCGGGCACGGTGATCTTTGTGCGGTTCTACACCGTCGGGATCGAACTGATGCAGCACTACGTCGACGCGGTCGAGACGGTGAGCGACAGCAACGGCGAGTTCCACATCCCCCGGCAGCGGCTGTTCACCACCCCCATCCCGTTCGAGCACTGGGACGAGAGAGGCTCCTTCATCATCTTCAAACCCGGCTACGAAGTGCAGTTTTATGTGCCGGAGAACAAGTACACCGTCATAGCCCTGCGCAGACTCAAGACGAGGAAGGAGAGGATAGAGAATCTGCACGGGATAACCTTTACAGACAACATCCCGTACGATAAATGGCCGATATTATTCAAGTATAGAAACATCGAAAGTATATCTGTTGGTCTTACTCCTTACGATAATCCGCATAATTAGAACAATGGTAGGGTTGTGTCATGAATAGAGTAGTGATGTTTATTACAATCGCGTCGTTTGTTGTTTTTGTGTGTCATGCATCGTTAGCTTATGATGATAAACACGTCCATCCGCAGATCAATGAAGAGGCTGCGCGGCAATCTAATGTTGATATATTTGCCCGGAAATATTTTGGTTTTGCAGAAGGAATAGAAACCAAACTCTATCTGGGCACCTCACAGAAAAAGATCTGGGAGTGGCTCCGCCAGGGCGGCACTGATGAGGATGGCACCTCTGACAGCACTCTGGTCGACATCATGCAGGGCCGTTACCTGCGTCATTTCCATGATCCGCTCGAGCCGTGGAGTGACGCGGGACTGGCGGCCTTCAGCTCAAACCTTGTCTGGGCGCAGAAGCAGGACACGGTTTCCGGGGACTATTCCTGGTCCGCGGCCCGGGAGCATTATTACCAGGCCCTCATTACCCAATACGAATCCGAGTTCGCCCAAACCTTTCTCACCCTGGGCCACCTCATGCACCTGGTGGCCGACATGGCGGTCCCGGCCCATGTTCGTAGCGACGCCCACCCCGGCCTTCCCGGTCCGCCCTCCTGGAAGTCCGACCTGTACGAAAAATGGGCGCGGTATAGTTCCCTGAAATGGGAAAAGGAGGAACACCCGGCCGGTGACGACAGTTTCATCACCAGATACTTCACCGGCCTGACCCCGTCCCTCTCCATCTTCGCCCACGCAAACCCGGCCGACAACGGTGAGGCAGACCTTGCCCCGGAGCCGATCTCCGCCCTCTGGGACCAGAACAGATACCGGAAAATCCTGGACAACCCCTGGGTCACCCGCACCGGGATCACCCCCGAGGCCCTGGCAAACATCGGCCTTGCCGAGTACACCAACGCCAACCGCCTTCCGGAGAATCGCCAATGCGCCGCCTGATCATCCCTGCCGTTTTCATTCTTGCCGCCGTTATGAGCTTCGGCTGCGCCATCACCCATGTCTATGGCCCCTACATGGGCAGGGTGGTGGAGTTGGAGAGCGGTAAGCCGATCGAGGGCGCGGTGGTGTTTCTCCAGTTCTATATTCAGGTGGGAAACATCGGCGGATACTCTTCCCATTTCGTCGACGCTGTCGAGGTGATGACCGACAGCAATGGGGAATTCCATATCCCTGCCCGTCGCATAAACTCCTTCCGCTTCCGTTTTCTCAGTGGATGGCAGGAGGCACCTACCCCTGTCGTGTTCAAACCGGGATACGGGGTCTTCCCAAGCCACAGGCTGTCAAGCGCCCGGCCAAGGCAGAACTGGTTTCAACCAAACAGACCGGTGCTGATTAAACTCCCCAGACTAAAGACGAGGAAGGAGAGGAAGGAGAACCTCTATAACATTCCTAATATTGAGGCCCCTGAGTATAAATATGGCAACCTGAGACGGCTGGAAAGAGAAGAGACAGAATGGGTATTCAGCAAATGAACTCGATGGTGAATTGAATGAAAACGATCGCTTGTATATTTGTCGCCACATTTTTGGTCGCCCGTGCTACCTCAATCTGGGCCTATGATGACAAGCATGTTCATCCGGCAATAAATGAATATGCCGCACGGCAATCCGTGGTGGAAACGCAGGGATTATTGAACGAGGTCTTAGGTTTCGATAAAGGGTTGCTATCTGAGATATATGGACCTGGCGGTAAAACAAAAAGGATTATTTGTACAACTAATCTTCTTTCCGAACGATTTTATTTTTATTTTTGTTAAAGTATCCGGAAAGGAGGATGATCATGAACGAAGCAGCTGAAATCAAACTGGCCAAACACCGGCTCAGCGCCTTGCAG
>JALWTY010000284.1 GCA_026993265.1 Desulfobacterales bacterium | reverse complement strand
GAGCTGGCCCGGGCCAGCTCACGGCTGACGTCCTTTACCCCGCCCGCCCCGGCGAGACGGCCGTACTCCCGGGTGACCATGACGATGCGGCGGGGCGTTCTTCTCTTCCCTGTCGCCATGCTATTCGCCGCCCGCCCCTGTGTTGCCTGCGATGGCCCGCTGCCGCAGGAGATGGTCGGCCAGGACCAGGGCGACCATGGCCTCGCAGACCGGCAGGATCCTGGGGATGGCCGAGATGTCGTGGCGGCCGCCGATCCTTATCTTCCTGACCTCGCCGCTGGTGGTGACGGTCTCCTGCTCCATGGCGATGGAGGGAATCGGCTTGACCGCGGCCCGGACGACTATGTCCTGGCCGCTCGATATCCCGGCGAGGATGCCGCCGGCGTTGTTGCCGGCGAAACCGTCCGGGGTGATGGGGTCGTTGTTCTGCGAGCCGGTGGAGGCCGCGGCCGCGAAACCCGCGCCTATCTCCACCCCCTTGACCGCGCCGATGCCCATCATGGCGCGGGCCAGCTCGGCGTCGAGCTTGTCGAAGACCGGCTCGCCCAGGCCGGGCGGCATCCCGCTGGCAACCACCTCGACCACTCCGCCCAGGCTGTCGCCCGCTCTTTTAACCTCTTCCACCCTGGCCTCCATTCGGGCCGCGGCCTCGGCGTCCGGGCAGCGGAAACGGTTTTCCGCGGCCGCAGCCGCGTCTCGCCTTGCGGCCTCGACTCCGCCCAGGGCGATGGTGAAGGCCTCCACCGTCATCCCGGCCGCGGCGATCAGTTTCCTCGCCACGGCCCCGGCCGCCACCCGGCCCACGGTCTCCCGGGCCGAGGCCCGGCCGCCGCCGCGGTGATCACGGATGCCGTACTTGGCAAGATAGGTGATGTCGCCGTGGCCGGGACGGAAGATGTCCTTCAGGTGGTCGTAGGACTTGCTGTGGGCGTCCTTGTTCCAGACCACGAGGCTGATGGGCGTGCCCGTGGTCCGTCCCTCGAACACCCCGGAGAGGATCTCCACCCGGTCCGGCTCCCGCCTGGGGCTGGCCGGGCCGCCGGTGCCCGGCCGCCTGCGGTCGAGATCACGCTGGATATCGGCCGGGTCCAGGGGAATGCCCGGGGGGCAGCCGTCGATGACCGCGCCCACTGCCGGGCCGTGGGACTCGCCCCAGGTGGTCACCCGGAAAAGCGCGCCAAAACTGTTGCCTGCCATTTTTTTTCCTTTTGTTTGATGGCCTCGTAAAAACCCTCAAACGGGCCAGAAGGCACAAAATGTCTGATCCGTAACCTGCCGATACTTTTGACTTTTTACTTTTGCCTTTTGCCTTTTGCCTTCCGCCCCGTAAGTCCGCGTCGCGGACTTACGGGGCGGTCAGCCTCCCGGCTATCACGGCGACGATCTCCGCCACCGGCCGGGCCGCGTCAAGCGTGAGATCCGATCCCCGGCGGTAGAGCGGTTCCCGCTCGGCCATGACCGCGGCGATCTCGGCTATGGGGTCGGCGCCGGTGAGGGAGGGCCGCTGGCCCGGGCTCGCCGGGTCCGCGGCCAGCCGGGCCCGGACGGTGTCGATGCCGGCGCGGAGCCAGACCACGAGCGCGTTCTTCCGCAACTCTTCCCAGGCATCCTGGTGCATGACCGCGCCGCCGCCGGTGGCGATGACCTTTTCCTTCTCCCCTGCCAGGGAAAAAAGGGTCTGCCGCTCGATCTCCCGGAACCTTTCCCACCCTTCCCGGGCCACCAGGGAGGCGATGTCGCCGAAGGCCCGGCTGATTAGCTCGTCGGTGTCGGCGAACTCCCAGCCAAGCGATTCCGCCAGCCCGCGGCCTACCGTGGTCTTGCCCGAGGCCCGGCAACCGGTGAGCACCACTTTTTCAACCGCGCCGCTCATGCGCCCCGGTCTCCTGCCTTGACCATGATCTCACGGCGGAACTTCTCTATCCTGGGCAGGTTGCTGTCGCCGGGCGCGATCAGTTCCCGGGCCCGGTCCAAAGCGGCGATGGCCTCGCGAAAGCGGCCCTGCGGCTCCAGGGCCACGGCGAGCCACATGTAAAGGCGGGCGTCGAGCGGGGCAAAGGAGATCCCCTTGCGCAAAGCCGCCTCGGACTCGCGGTGGCGGCCGAGAACACCGCTCGCCACCCCGAGGTTGAGCCATCCGTCCGGGGAATGGGGATCAAGTTCCGTAGCCCTGCGGGCCTCCTCCACCGCCGCGGCCGCCATCCGCATCCTGATATGGGTGTAGGCGAGGTTGCTCCAGGCCTCGGCCTTTCTCACCTTGCTCCTGCTGATGGCCAGCACCCGCCTGAAGGCGGCCACTGCCTGCCGGTTCATTCCCAGTTTCTGGTAGGCTGCGCCCATGTTGAGCCAGGCCTCGGCCGCCTCGCGGGAGGCGGGTTTGAGCGCAACCGCCCTTCTTCCGGCCTCGATGGCGCCCCACTGGTCTCCTTCCCTGGCCCGGGCGAGCCCGAGGTTGACCCAGGACCGGGCAAGGGAGGGCGACTTGCGGGCCACGTCTTCCCACAGGGCGGATTCACTGGCCCAGACCCGGTTGCGGGCAAAGGTTCCCAAGGAAAAAAGCACCGCCAGGAGCGCGCAGACGGCCACGGCCACAACCGGTTGCCGCAAAAGCCGCGATACCGACACGGACGCGGCCAGAAACAGAAAGGCCGAGGGAAGATAAAGCCTGTGCTCGAA
>JALWTY010000283.1 GCA_026993265.1 Desulfobacterales bacterium | reverse complement strand
CGGAAGGCCATCTCGCTCGCGGCCTCAAGCGCGGATGCGAGCAGCAGCAAAGGCGCGGCCAGAAAAAGGAGGCGGGAAAGGGTGAAAAAAGGGAAGAAACGCACCACGAGCGACGCAGCCGTGATCCAGAAGAAACCGGCCGCGGCCGTGTCCCGGCCCCTTGCCGCCCGCCAGAAAAGAAAGATTGCCGCCGCGGCGATGTAAAACGGAAACGGACCACCCGGCAGATTAAAGGAAAAAAAAGAGCGGCCGGGGGATAAAGCGGAAAGGGCGCCGGAGAGGCGCAGAACCAGGGGGAACTGCGCAGCAATGAGGGCGGCGCGGACAACTGAAGCCCGGGAGACGATCCTCTGGGGCGGCATAAAGGAAAAAACCGGGAAGTCAAAGGCGAGCACGGCGAAAAACGTCTCCGGCGCCTCCCAGGAGTTGACGGCCGCGGCGGAAACGGCAGCGGTGAGAACGGCGACAAGGCCGTAAAAAATGCGCACCGCGGAGAACCTGAAGGCGAGATAGAGGCCGAGACCGCCCGCGGCCAGGGGCACGATCTCGCGCAGCAGCGGAAACCAGTAGAGGGACGCCGGAGACCGGCAGAACCACAAGACAGCGGCAAGGATCACCGCGCCAGGGCCAAAGAGCCTTGCCAGTATCGCCGACATTACCTCTGTATTCCGCCTTCCGTCTTCCGGCTTTTTCTCGTCCGGCCGTCCATATCAGCTCAGCTTCCCAGGGCGGCGAGAAAATCCCTGGCGTAAACATTCCCCCTGGCCGCGGCCCTGGAATAGTACTTGCGGGCCCGGCTCCGGCCGGCCGGACCGCCCTGGCCGGTCTCCTCCAGGTATCCGCGCAGGAACATGGCCCCCGCGATGCCCGCGTTCGCGGCCCGGTCGAACCAGCGGCGGGCCGTGGCCATGTTCATGCCCACGCCCCTGCCGGTGGCGTAGGCCACCCCGAGCCTCATGGCGCTGGCCGCGTCGCCGCCGGCCGCAGCCTTGCCGTACCACCGCACCGCCGCGGCCGGGTCCTTGCGGGTTCCCCGGCCAAGCTCCAGGGTGAGCGCGAGATTGTACTGGGCCTTGACATGCCCCTTGTCCGCAGCCTTGCGGAAAAGCTTCACCGCCTCGGCCGGAGAGGCGGCGACCCCATTGCCGGTGGCGTAGGCCCGGGCCAGGCTGTACTGGGCGTCCGTATGGCCCTGGGCGGCAGCGAGTTTGAACCACTTGACCGCCTCGGCCGGGTTTTCCTTGACGTTGCGTCCCAGTTCATACATCAGACCGAGACGGTACTGGGCCCCGGCATGACCGCGGGAAGCGGCGAGATGGAACCATTTCATCGCCCGGGCCTCGCTTTTGGGCACCCCGACGCCGTTGTAGAAGGCGTCGCCCAGGGAGAAAGCGGCCGCGACCACGCCCTTGTCCCAGGCCTTTCTGAAAAATTTCACCGCTGCGGCCGGATCCCTGCGGGTGCCCTTGCCGTTCATGAGCATGAGCCCGAAACGGTACAGAGCCGGACCGTTTTCGCCCTCGGCAGCGCGGCGATACCACTTGGCCGCCTTTTCCTCGTCCTTTGGCAGGCCGTCGCCGGTGTCATACATCCGCGCGACATTGTACTGGGCCCGGATATCGCCGCGCTGGGCCGCGTCCAGGAACCAACGGGCCGCCTTTTTCATGTCCTTTGCCACCCCGTCGCCCTGGCTGTAGATGACCCCGAGATCGTACATGACCTCGGCCACGCCCTTGTCACCGGCAGCCTCGAACCACCTGACCGCCTTTCTCATGTCCTTTGCGGTGCCAACGCCGTCACGGTAAATGACGCCGAGACGGTACATGGCCAAAGGATGCCCCTTTTCCGCCGCCCTTGCGTACCAGTCAAAGGCGTCGGCTGGAGACGCCTTTACGCCCACGCCCTTCTCGTAGCCCCGGGCGAGACGGAACTGGGCCTCGACGTCGCCCTGTTCGGCCGCCTTCCGGTACCAGCGCATGGCGGCGCGCATGTCCTTGCGCACTCCGCGGCCCTCGGCGTAGAGGCCGGCGAGCTGGAACTGGGCCGCGGCGCTGCCCTGCTCGGCCGCCTTCTTGAGCCACCTCGCCGCCTTGGTGTAGTTCCGCTCGACCCCACGGCCGCCCTTGAGGTAAAGCTGGGCCAGGCTGTACTGGGCCTTGAGGTTGCCCTCCAGGGCCGCCTTCTCGGCCCAGCGCAGGGAACCCGCGTCGAGAGTGCCGCCCGCCTCCACGAATTTCCTGTCAAGCTTGGCCTTGGCCTGTTTGTGCCCCTGGGCTGCGGCCTTCTGCCACCACTCCGCGGCCTCGTCGTCGCTCTGCTTCACTCCGTCTCCAAAGGCATAGCTCAGGCCCAGCAGGTACTGGGCCTCGGCATCGCCCTTCTCCGCCGCCATCCGGAACCACTTGACCGCCTCGGCGCTGTCCTTCGCGCTGCCCCGCCCTTCCGCGTACATGAGACCCAGCCTGACCATGGCGGCGACGCTGCCGCCGTCAGCGGCCCGGCGGTACAGCCTGAGAGCCTCCTCCGGATTCTCGCGCACCCGTTTGTCGCCGTTCTCGAGCCGCGCGGCCATGGCGGCGAGATATTCCGGTCCGGCCACGTCAGGGGCCTTCCAGGCGGTGAGAGAACCGTCAACGCCGCCTGCGGCGATTATCCTGCCGTCCGGACTGACCGCGACCCGGGCCAGCT
>JALWTY010000282.1 GCA_026993265.1 Desulfobacterales bacterium | reverse complement strand
CCGATTCGCAGAACCGGCCGCGGATCACGGCCAGGCGGACGAGTTCGTCGGGTTTGTCCCTGGCCATGTAGCTCATCATCACCAAGGACAGCCAGCGCCGCAGCTCTTCGGCTCCCAGCATGGCCACGGCGGTGGCAAGGGAGCTGATCTCGCTGCGGCGGCGGAACACCGGGGAGTTGACGTATTTCAGCAGCTTGTACGACAGGGAAACGTCATCCGCGATCAGGCGGGCAAGCTGGTCGAAATCGAAAGACTCATCGTTCACAAGCCGCAGTATCTCCAGATAGTGGAGCTTCGAGCCCGGGATGTCCAGGCCGCTTATGATGTGCGGTTTTCTGAAAAAATAGCCCTGGAAAAGCTCGAATCCCATGTCCATGAGCGCGGTGAACTCATCATCGCTCTCGACCTTTTCGGCAAGCAGCCTGACCTTGAACCGCGATTTCATTATCCCGGCCTGGCGGGCGAGTTCGTCATCCTCCATCTGCCGGATATCGAACTTGACGATATCGGCGAGCTCGAGCAGGGGATCGAAGCGGGGCTCGTAGAGGAAATCATCCAGGGCGAGCAGGTAACCCTGCTCCACCAGGGAACGGCAGGCCCCGACCAGCTCGGCCGTGACCTCCACGTCCTCGAGGACCTCGACCACGGTCTGCTCTTTGGGAAAAAGGGAGGGCCAGCCGCGGAGGATCATGGGGCCGCTGAAATTGATGAAGGCGCGGTGGCCCATGGTGACGTTGGCGATGCCGAGGACGAGGAAGGATTCGGTCACCACGTTGGAGGTGGCCCGCTCGCCGTCCTGGGAGGGATCGAAGAAGTTGTCGAGCCCGCTGCGGAAGAGGAGCTCGTAGGCGTACACCTTGCGGTTGCGCCGGAATATCGGCTGTCTGGCGATGAATATGCGGCTCGACTGTTTCTCTTCCATTCCCACAGCGACCTGGCAGACTTTTTTTCAACAGGGTGCTGCCCCACAACTCAAAGGCCTGAATCCGTGACGGCTCCGCATTCTGGTGAGGCATCCACCTGAAACGGCCCGCTATCGAACGCTCACGGATTCAGGAAAGAATTATAGCGCAGGAAGGAAAACGGGAATCGTTTTTTTCCACCAAGGGATTCAGGCCGCGGGCGCAATTACTCCGGCGGCGGCGAGATCGCCCGCTACCTCGGCGAGCGGCAGGCCGACCACGTTGGTGTAGGAGCCGCGGAGCCCGGCGACAAAGGCCGCGGCCACTCCCTGGATGCCGTAGGCCCCGGCCTTGTCCATGGGCTCGCCGGTGTCCACGTAGGCGCGGATCAGCCCGGGCGCGAGCTCCACGAACCTGACCCCGGTCTTCACCGCCCGGACGCGCCTTTCCCCTGAGAGACAGACGGCGTATCCGGTCCAGACCTCGTGCCAGCGGCCGGAAAGCCGGGAAAGCATGGCTGCGGCCTCCTCCCGGCCGGCGGGCTTGCCGAGGATCAGTCCGTCCACGGCCACCACCGTGTCCGCGGCGAGCACGCATTCCCGCGGCCGCCGGGCCGCCACGGCCGCGGCCTTGTCTGCCGCGAGCCTGCGCACATGGTCCTCCGGTCCCTCGCCGGCGATCTCTTCCTCGGGGACGTCGGCGGGCTCGACCGTGAACTCGAGCCCGAGCGAGGCAAGCATCTCCCGGCGGCGGGGAGAGCCGGAGGCCAGGACAAGGGGCGTCAGGGTACGGAACAACGGAAGCATGAGGGGGGCGGATCAGGGTTTTCAAGCCCGGTTTCCGGGCCTGTCAGGCTACGCCCTGATGGCATAGCCGCCGTCGACCACGATGGTCTGGCCGTGGATCATGGATGCCATGTCACTGGCCAGGAACATGGCGGTATCGGCCACGTCTTCCGGGGTGACCAGGCGGCCCACCGGCGTGCGTTCGCGGGCGGTCTCGAGAATCTGGCTGCGGTTGGGGAATTTCTTCAGGGCCTCGGTGTCCACGGCCCCGGCGCTGATGGTGTTGACCAGGATGCCCCTGGGGCCGAGCTCGACAGCAAGATGGCGCACCAGCGACTCCAGCGCCGCCTTGGAGGCCCCGACCGCGGTGTAGTTCTCGATCGCCCGGACCGCGCCGAGGCTCGAGACCGCCATGATCCGGCCGCCTTCCTTCATGAGCGGCACCGCCTTCTGGGCCAGGACCAGAAGGGAACGGGCGTTGATGTCCATGGCCCAGTTCCAGTGACGGGTGGAAAGCTCCATCACCGGCTTGAGAACCCCGGAGGCGGCGTTGCTGACCAGGATGTCGAGGCGGCCGAAACGCTCCCGCACCTGTTCGATCATGTTTTCCACGTCCGCGTCGTTGGCCACGTTGGCCTTGACCACGAGGCAATTGACCCCGCAGGCCTCGATGGCCTCGGCGGTCCTGGCCGCATCCCCGCGGTGACGGACGTAGTTTACCACGATATCGGCCCCGCGGCGGGCAAAGGCCATGGCAATGGCCTTGCCGATGCCGCGCGAGCTGCCGGTAACCAGCACCACTTTCCCTTTGAAATCAAACATCTTCGATATTGCCCCCGTACAGGATTATTTCATATTGGTTGATGGCTGATGGGGGATGGCTGATTTCCCCTTCTGTCTTCCGGTTTCTGTTCCGTGACCAGCCAGCAAAGGATTCTGATACTAAAGGGATTGCTTTAATTTGTAAAGGGCGGCGGCGCGCGCCGTGCTCAACCGCGGACGCGGTTCCACAGCCGCTTGACCGCGCCGCTGGCAAGGCGCAGCGGATTGAAGCTCTCGGGCTCCAGGGGGTCGGGAAGGGATATGGCCGGAACGCGGAACTCTTCCGGGGAATCGAGGGGAAAATATATGTTCTTCATGTCGCAGCCGGCAAGACCCCTGCGGGCGCATTCCCGCCACACCGGGCTTTTATCCCTGTCGATGCCAAGAAGATCAAGGATGACCGTGTCCACCGCCACCGGGTCCATGGAGGCGGCAAGGAACCCCAGCTCCACCGGGCTTCCCTTGATGGGGCCGTGGCCCTCCATGGCGACGATGCCGTCGGCCAGGGTGAGGATACGGGGAAAGATGCCTGGCAGGTCGGCCAGCATGGCGGGAAAACGGTTGCCGCGGTCGCCGAGGCGGGCGTGGAGCCAGGGTTTGCGCCAGCCGACCACGGTGCCGAACAGGTTCTTGACCGCAAGGGTGACGAGCATCTGCACGTGGGTCTTGACCCTGGGAAGATTGACGATGAGATCGCAGGAAAGGGCGGCCTCGGCCACCATCACCCTGACGCCGCAGGCAAGCTTGACCCGCCTTGTCCGGCTGAAATCCGCAACCTCGACCGGCAGGGAGGAAAGGGCGGCGGTGATGCCGCAGCGCTCCATCAGTCTGCGGCCGCTGCCAAAGGCGGGGGAATCGCCGATGAGCACCCGGCATCCCCGGTCAACGAAAAAACGGGCTGCGGACGCCACCACCTCGGGCTGGCTGCAGGCAAGATTGCCGTGGCCCGAGGCGGCCACGAGGTTGGGTTTCAAAAGGACCGTGGCCCCGGAGACACCGCCAAGCGGCAGGGCGGAAAACATCCCGGCCACGGCCGCGTCCAGAAGGACATGACCATAGAAACTGGCCTTTCTCAGGGCGACAGGTATGGAAACGGCACTCATATAATTGGTGGCTGACGGCTGATAGCTGATGTTGTTGATGGTATCAGATGGGAGCAAAAGCGCAAGGCGCACAGCAGGGATGGCGACATTCCGCATCCGCCTGCGACACGGCAGACCGGAGTTCCTGTGACGCCGATGGCTAAGCAGAAATCGCGATATACAAGAACAGGCGGGGGCAAAAGCGCAGGCGTACATCAGTACGTCGACCATTCTGCGCCCGCCTGTGACACGGCAGACCGGAGTTTCCGCGACGCCGATGGCTAAGCAGAAATCGCGATATACAAGGAACAGGCGGGGGCAAAAGCGCAGGCGTACATCAGTACGTCGACCATTCTGCGCCCGCCTGCGACACGGCAGACCGGTGTTCCTGCGACGCCGATGGCTAAGCAGAAATCGCGATATACAAGGAACAGGCGGGGACAAAAGCGCAGGCGTACATCAGTACGTCGACCATTCTGCGCCCGCCTGCGACACGGCAGACCGGTGTTCCTGCGACGCCATCAAAAAAAGGGAAGGCCGGCTTCCTTAGGGGGGGGAAGAAGCCGGCCAAGCGATGAAAAAAGGAGGAAAGCAGTTATTTCCTTTTTGTCTTGTTTCTTTTTGCACCAGCCGTGCCAACAGAAAAATTTTTTTCCATCAACAGAACAACACCCTGAAATAAAAGAGAAAACACCGCAAAGCCAACCTTGTGCCCCACCCGTCAGATCGTACAACAAATTTTACCGCAACGGTGTTCCTTCCTGTGCCGCAGGGGCAGCCAAGAAGAAAAACATCTGTGATTTTAACAGGTTATAGGCCGAGTCAAATTTTTTAAACCGGCCAGCGGCGGCCATCTGATACAAAAATTTGAACCAAAAGGATCAGCGGGCCCAGTTGAGCAGGCCGCCGGCGAGGAGGATCTCCCGGTGACGGGGCGAGACCTCGAGCCGGGCCATGACCGTCTCGCCGCCGATGACGAGTTCTATCTCCCCGCGGCCCGATTCCACCTGGCCGCGCAGGTTTTTTATCTCCACCCTGCCCCCCTGGGCGATGCGGTCGTAATCGGCCGGATCGGCAAAGGTGAGCGGCAGGATGCCGAAGTTTATCAGGTTGGCCTTGTGGATGCGGGCGAAGCTCTTGACCAGCTTGATCCGCACCCCGAGGTAGCGGGGCGCGAGCGCGGCGTGTTCGCGGGAGGAGCCCTGGCCGTAGTTCTCGCCGCCCACCACCATGCCGCCGGCCGAATTCCTGGCCCTGGCCGGGAAGTCCTCGTCCACCGCGCTGTAGACGAACTCGCTGATGGCCGGGATGTTGCTCCTGAGCGGCAGGACCTTGGCCCCGGCGGGCATTATATGATCGGTGGTGATGTTGTCGCCCACCTTCAGAAGGACCTCGCCGGCAAAGTCGTCCGGCAGGGGCTCGAAATCCGGGAACGGGGCGATGTTGGGGCCGCGGACGATCTCGATCCTTTCCGCCTCCTCCGGGGCGAGGGGCGGTTCGATGCGCTGATCACCGGGGAGGTATTTCTCCGGCAGGGAGAATTCGGGATAGTCGCCAAGATCACGGGGATCGGTGATCTTTCCGAAGACCGCGGCCGCCACCGCCACCTCGGGGCTGCAGAGGTACACCTGGTCGTCCTTGGTTCCGCTGCGGCCCGGGAAGTTGCGGGGGAAGGTGCGCAGGGAGATGCTGCCGGTGGCCGGGGCCTGGCCCATGCCGATGCAGCCGAGGCAGCCGGGCTGATGAATCCGGGCCCCGGCGTGGACCAGGGTGGCGTAGCCGCCGAGGGCGACAAGGTTCTCCACCACCTGGCGGGAGCCGGGGTTGATCTCGAAACTGACCTCGCGGCTCACCTCGCGGCTCTCGAGGGTCTTGGCCACAACCAGCAGGTCGCGCAGGGAAGAGGCGGAACAGGAGCCGACCAGAACCTGCCCCACCGGCCTGCCCGCCACCTCGCTCACCTTGACCACGTTGTCGGGCGACGACGGACAGGCGATCAGAGGCTCGAGCGTGGACATGTCGATCTCGATGACCTCGTCGTACTCGGCGTCGGGATCAGCGGTGATCTCGGTGAAGACATCGCCGCGGCCCTGGCTTTCGAGGAACTCCCGAGTCCTGGAGTCGGCCGGGAACACCGAGGTGGTGGCCCCGAGCTCGGCCCCGAAGTTGGTGATCGCGGCCCGGTCGGTGACCGACAGGGTCCCGACCCCGGGGCCGAAGTATTCCATCACGTACCCCACCCCGCCCTTGACCGAGATGCGGCGGAGGATCTCGAGCAGCACGTCCCTGGCCGACACCCAGGGCGAAAGCCTGCCGGTGAGCCTCACCCCGTATATCTTCGGCATGGTCAGGTAGAAGGGTTTGCCGGCCATGGCCATGGCCACGTCGAGGCCGCCCGCGCCGATGGCGAGCATGGAGAGGCCGCCGCCGGTGGGGGTGTGGCTGTCGGAACCGAGCAGGGTCGCGCCGGGCCGTCCGAAGCGCTCGAGGTGGATCTGGTGGGAGATGCCGTTGCCGGGCGGGGAGAAGTGGAGCCCGAAGCGCCGCGCCACCGAGCGGAGGAAACGGTGGTCGTCGGCGTTCCTGAAATCGGACTGGATCAGGTTGTGGTCCACGTAGCAGACGGACAGGTCGGTCTTCACCCTGGGGATGCCGATGGCCTCGAACTCCAGGTAGGCCATGGTGCCGGTGGCGTCCTGGGTCAGGGTCTGGTCTATGCGGATGGCGATCTCGCTGCCGCGCTCAAGCTTGCCTTCAACCAGATGGGGTTCGATGATCTTCTCGGTTACGGTCTTGCCCATGATGTTATCTCCTTGAAACAGAGTTTCTTATGACCGGAAAAAGGGCCGCAAGGATAACACAATAACAGGAGACGGGAAACAGGAAACAGGAGACAGTTGGCTGATGCGGCCTTCGGCCGCGGTCGTTTGGCATGGTTCATTCCCTACCCTCCCACCTGCCGATGGCGTTTTTTTGACGCTTCCGCCCGTCCGCCGGTCAATTTTATGTCTTCATCCGCGGCCCACCCCTCCGGACGAACGAGGCCGGAGGCGGCCGCAGGCCACGGCCAACCGGCATCCCTCCCTTGCCGTATTTCCCTTCAAAGCCGCAAACGGTCTGTGGCATACTGTTTGCAGAAATGGTTTTCCGCGTGTCCAGGCCGCATACGGCCACAGACTGCAAGGGAGAGAGCAAGATGGCAGAAGAAAAGGAACAGGCAGCCGAGGCCCCGCCGAAGAAGTCTAAAACGATGCTGTTCATCATCCTGGGCGTGCTGGTGCTCCTGCTGGGAGGGGGCGGCTTCTTCGCCTACACCATGATGGCCGCCAAACCTGCCGAGACCGGGGCCCCGCCGCCCGAACCAGAGCCGGTGGTGGGGCAGGTATACGCCATGAGCCCCTTCACCGTCAACCTGGCCGATCCCAAGGGCCGGCGCTACCTCAAGCTCAGGATCCACATCGAGGTGGCCGACGAAAAAGCCCTGGAAATCGTGCAGAAGGCCGATCCCGTCCTGCGCGACCAGGTGATCATGCTCCTCACCTCGCTTTCATTCGAGGAGGTCATGACCCCGGAGGGCAAGATCAGGATCAGGGAGGAATTGCTCGACCGTTTCAACCGGGCCCTGAAGCCCACCAGGATAAAAAACATCTACTTCACCGAGTTCATCGTCCAGTGAGCCTCTGACGGCAAAAGAGCGACCATGGAACAGATTCTGAGTCAAGACGAGGTCGATGCCCTGCTCAAGGGCATCGCCGGAGGGGAAATAGAGGAGCCGGAAGAGGCGGCGGACGCCGAATCCCTGGGCTATGTCCCCTACGACTTCACCCGCCAGGAACGCATCGTCCAGATCAAGATGCCGGCCCTGGACGTGATCAACGACACCTTTCTCCGCTCCATCCGCGGCTCGCTCTCCACCGCCCTGCGCCGGATCATCGACATAACCTCGGTGCCCATGGAGCTCGAGCGTTTCGGCGCCTTCATCCGCACCCTGCCGGTGCCCAGCAGCCTGCAGATCTTCAAGATGGAGCCCTTCCGCGGCCACGCCATGCTCATTCTCGAGCCCAAGCTGGTCTTCGCCCTGGTGGAGAACTTCCTCGGCGGCAGCGGCGCGAGAAACATCAGGATCGAGGGCCGCGACTTCACCCCCATCGAGCAGCGGCTGATCATGCGGGTGGTAAACATCCTGCTCGCCGACCTGGAGAAGGCCTGGTACTCGCTCCATCCTCTCAAGGTCCAGTTCCTCCGCAGCGAGATCAACCCCCAGTTCGCCAAGATCTGCCAGCCCGAGGACGTGGTCATCATCAACCGCTACGAGGTGGACATGGACCGCGCCATCGGCAGCATCACCACCTGCATACCCCTTTCCAACCTCGATTCCATCAAGAGCAAGCTCACCACTACTTTTCAGCGGGAGCAGAGCGAGGAGGACATCATCATCAGGAACCGGGTCGAGGAGAACGTCAAGAACGTCCGCGCCGACTTCAGGGTCCGGCTCGGCACCGCCACCCTTTCCGTGGCCGAGATCATGGCCCTCGAGGCGGGCGACGTCATCCAGCTCGATCAAAGGCGCGACGAGCTGCTTCCCGCCTTTGTGGAAGGAGAAAGAAAGTTCATGGGCACCCCCGGTCTGCACCGGGGCAACATCGCCTACCTTATAAAAAAGCGGGTCATCGACCCGGTCAGGGACTGACAATCAAGAGGACAGGACCATGGCTGACGACAACAGCATCGAGACTCCCCAGGAGAACGCAAACGGGACAGACAGCGGCCAGGGTCAGGCCGCGGGCGACGACTGGGCCGAGGAAATGCGCGAGCAGGCCGAGACCGCAAAGAATGCCGAACCCGCTCCGGCCGGCTTCGAGGACCTGGAGGACGCCGGACAAGAGCGGGGAAGCGCGGCCAACCTCGACTTCCTGCTCGACATCCCCCTGGAGGTGACCGTGGAGCTGGGCCGGACCAGCATGCTCATAAACGACGTCCTCCAGCTCAACCAGGGCTCGGTGGTGGAGCTGGAAAAGAGCGCGGGCGAGCCGGTGGAGATCATGGTCAACGACAAGCTGCTCGGCAAGGGCGAGGTGATCGTGGTCAACGACCGTTTCGGGGTCAGGATCACCGAGATCATCAGCCAGGCCGACCGCATCAAGAACATGGGATGAGCCTGAATCCGCGAGTGTTCGAGAGCGGGTCAGATACAAGGAGGCAACGAGGTGATAATACTCAGGTATATCAACGAGTGGCCGACGCAGCAGATGGCCCGCCACCGGACGCCCCGGAGGGCGGCGGAGCTAACCTTCCTCCGAAGCGGCGCCACGGCGAAAACACATGAATTAAACCGGATACATTCATCAGCACTCCGAAACCGTCACGGATTCGGGATGAAGATGAAAAGGAGCGCGGCAATCATGACAGCGGCAGCGCTCACGGCCTCCCCGGTCCTGGCCGCGGACGGCGCCGACGCCGGCGGGATCGACATGACCATGACCATGCTCAGGACCGCGGGCGCCCTCGCCATGATCATCGGCATGCTGCTCGCCGCGGTATGGTTCCTGCGCAGGTTCGGCGGCGCACGCTTCGGCGGCGGTATGGGCTCGATGATCCAGGTCATGGACACCCGGATGATCGGGCCGCGCCGCTACGTGACCGTGCTGCGCGTGGGCGGACGCACCCTGGCCGTAGGCGTCACCGAGCAGAACATGACCCTGCTGGCCGAACTGTCCGATGAAGACCTGACCAGTAACGATCCCGGCGGAACCGCACCGCCCGGCTTCGCCGAGGCGCTCGGGAAGATCACCGGCGGAAAAAACGACAGAGGCAAGGCGCAAGGATGAGATTCCATCGCCTGAACATGAAGACGGCTGTGCTGACCGCAACACTCGCCGCGCTCGTCTTGGCTGCGGCCGCGGACGAGGCGTGCGCCGTGGCCCTGCCCACCATCAAGGTCGGGATGGCAGAGGCGAAGGACCCGAAAGAGGTTTCGAGCCTGATCGAGATCCTCCTGCTGTTCACCGTGCTCTCCATCGCCCCGGCCATCCTGCTGATGATGACCTCGTTCACCCGGCTGGTGGTGGCCTTCTCGTTCCTCCGCCACGCCATGGGCACCCAGCAGATGCCGCCGAACCAGATCCTGATCGGGCTGGCCCTGTTTCTCTCCCTGTTCGTCATGAGCCCGGTCTTTTCCGAGATCAACCGGGTGGCGGTGCAGCCCTACATGGAGGAGAAGATCAGCGCGGAGGAGGCCCTTCGGGCGGGCATAAAACCGCTGCGCAGCTTCATGTTCGCCCAGACCAGGGAGAAGGATCTCGCCCTGTTCGTGGGCATGAGCGGAATAAAACCGCCCAGGAGCCGCGAGGACGTGCCCACCCGGGTGCTGATCCCGGCGTTCATGATCAGCGAACTCAAGACCGCCTTCCAGATCGGCTTTGTCCTATTTCTGCCGTTTCTGATAATCGACATGGTGGTGGCGAGCGTGCTGCTTTCCATGGGAATGATGATGCTGCCGCCGATCATGGTCAGCCTGCCGTTCAAGCTTTTGCTCTTCGTGCTCGCGGACGGCTGGTACCTGCTTGTCGGCTCGATGGTGAGAAGTTTCGGAGTGATGTGAGATGAACCCGGCCCAGGTAACCGCCCTCGCCCAGGACGCCATCGTCCTGACCCTGCTGCTCTCCGCGCCGCTTCTAATCGTCGGGATGATCGTGGGCATCATCATCGCCCTGTTCCAGGCCACGACCCAGATCCAGGAGATGACCCTGACCTTTGTCCCCAAAATCTTCGCGGTCATGCTCACCCTGCTTTTTTCCGCCTCCTGGATGATGATAAAGCTGGTGGACTACACCACCAACCTGTTCAACTCCCTGCCCGGCCTTATCAGGTGAGGGGAAACGGGCGACGGTTGAGAGAGAGATGGAAGAACTCGCGCTGATAAACTTCACCCTGAGCCAGACGATCCGGCTGATGGTGGTCTTCATCCGGGTGGCGCCGCTGGTCTTCTTCATGCCGGTAACCGGCTCCCGCGGGGTGCCGGCGCAGGCCCGTGCCGTGTGC
>JALWTY010000281.1 GCA_026993265.1 Desulfobacterales bacterium | reverse complement strand
CCTTGGAAAGGGCGGCCGGTTTAAGGATCAGCGCCTCGGTGCATGCGGCACAGCCGGCGTGCGGCGCGGAGATGGCCCGGCTGCTGCGTGAACGGGGCGGCGCCCTTCTCGATGCCAGAGCCTGATCTCAGGCCGGCCTCCCCCTTCTTGCGGATATGGCCGTGCCTGCGGCCGCGATGGCGGCTGCGGCGATAAAGGTGGCCCGCATGGCCGTCACCATGTCCTGGAGATGTTCCGGTTGGAAGTTTTTCATCTCAGCGCCGCTGAACATGAAGAAAAACCTGGAAAAGAGCAGGGCGGACACCGTGGTGCCGAGAAGCATGCCGATATTGCGGGCGGTGGCGAGCAGGGCCGCGCCGCTGCCGCTTTTTGCGCGTTCGAGGCGGGATAGCACCGCGGTGCTGTTGGGCGAAAGAAAGACCGCCATGCCGCAGCCGCAGACGAACATCCTGAGCCAGACCGCAGGCAGCGGGGTGTCGGGCGCGAGGGTGGCCAGGCCGATGAGTCCGGCGGTGGAAATGGCCAGCCCGGTGCTTGCGACCGGCGGGCCGCTGAAACGGTCGGCGAGGCGGCCCGCCAGCGGGGCGGCTAGGATCGCGGCCGTCGGCACTGCGAGCATGACCATGCCGGTGGCCGACGGTCCGACGTTGCGGCCGTGTTCAAGGTAGAAGGGGATCAGGAACAGGGTGGTGAACAGGACGGCGAAACTTATCACCGCGCTGATCATGCCCATCAGGTAGTAGCGCCGGGAAAGGATGTCCGTGGGCAGAAAACCGCGGCTGCCGTGTCTCTTCTGGCGGATCGCAAGCAGCGTGCCGCTGATGGCGGAGGCGAGCGCCCACGCGGCCGCAGCCGTGTTCTTTTCCGCCATCCCGGAAAGAAACAGGGTCATGGAGAAGAGGGCCACGGCCCAAAGGATTGCGCCCGTGATGTCCATGCGCTGATGCTTGCCGTCAGGAGAGGCGCTTTTCAGCCCTGCTGCGAAGAAAGCCGCCGGGATGCCGGGAACGAGGGAGGCCAGGAAGATGAAACGCCACGAGAACCGTTCCATTATCATCCCGGCCGTAACCGGCCCGCACATGAGCCCGAGGCCAACGGCCACGCCTATCATTCCAAGCCTGCGGCCGAGTTTTCCGGTGGCGGTGCTTTCCCTTACCAGCGCCGGGCCGCAGGCCATCATGATTGCGGCTCCGGTCCCTTGCAACAGCCTGAAGGAGACGAGAATGTCGAGGCGGGGCGCTGCGGCGCAGGCAGCTGATCCGGCGAGAAAGAGTAGGATCCCGGAGAGGTACAGGCGGCTGCGGCCGCCCCTGTCGCCGAGTCTGCCCCAGAAAAGCAGGCTCGCCGATATGGTTGCCAGGTAGGCGAGCACCACCCATTCGGCCCGGCCGAGGCTGGCGTGGAAATCCCGCATGATCACGGGCAGGGCCAGGTTGATCATGGAGCTGTCCATGGTGGATATGAACACCCCGCAGGCCACCACGGCAAAGGTCATGCGGCCGTTTTTTTCCTGTCCGTCCATTGCCTCCCTGTTTCAGCCGCCGAGGGCGGCCAGGGCCCTGCGGGCAAGTTCGCCGACGGTGACGGTGAGGAGCCTTCCTCTTTCATAGAGGCGCAGCCCGGCCTTGTCGCCGGTGAGCGCTCCTATCCCCTCCGCGGCCTGGGCCGCGCCGAGCCTTCCGAGACTTGCCGCAGCCAGGCCGCGGACCGCGGGCAGGGAGGAGCCGAGGTAGGGTTCCTGGTAGGCTGCCGCGTTTTTTTTCATTAGCAGTTCCGGCTCTACTGCGGCCAGACGGTATATCCCCCACATGAGCCCGGCCTGGAGCGGTTCGTATTCGAGGAAAAAACCGTCCTCGCGCATGAACGAAACCAGGATGTGGGTGTACTCGGCCGCAAGGCCGTGATGGAGGGCGAGACACTCGGCCATGGCCTCGGGCACCCCCCAGCCGATGCCGCCGGACTCGTCGTTGAGGCTCCACATGAAGCGCCGCATCACCACCCTGGCGTCCTCCATATCGGCGTCGGCGATGCGGCGCACGGTTTCGCCCATGCAGGTGACCGCGTGCCAGTGGAGGGCTTCGTCACTGTGGCAGATGGCGGAGAACAGGGGCTTTAGCAGCTTCGCCGGCCCGTGTTCGTCAAGCATGGGCAGGAAGGCGGCGCGGAAGTTCTTTTTCCTCAGGGCGCCGTACACCCTTGCCTTGAGCCTGGCGATGGACTGCATTTCAGCCCTTTTCCATCACCCGCTCGCCGATCCTGCGGCCGAGGTCCACGCAGAGCTTTAGGGCCTCGTGGTCGGGGACGTTCTTGACCTTGATCCCGGGATCGACCAGCTCGAGCCCCATGGCCTCGATATGGCCGTTCAGGTGCTTGACCGCCTCGCCGCTCCAGCCGAAGGAGCCGAAGCTGGCCGCGAGCTTGTCCTTGGGCCGCAGCCCCTTGAGGTAGGTGAGGATGTCGGCCATCCGCGGCAGGATGTTGTTGTTCAGGGTGGGGGAGCCGAAGACCACCGCCCTGGCGTCGAGGATCTCGGTGATGATGTCGCTTCTGTGGTTGACGTGGGCGTTCAGCATCACCGTCTCCACCCCCTTTTCCACCAGGCCGGAGTAGATGGCGCGGGCCATCTTCTCGGTGCTCTTCCACATGGTGTCGTAGACGATGACCGCCTTGTCGCGGTTTTCGTGCCTGCTCCAGCGGT
>JALWTY010000280.1 GCA_026993265.1 Desulfobacterales bacterium | reverse complement strand
AGCTACGCTTTGGCTTTCCGTTGAGTAACAACGGCAGGAAGCCGTTGTTACGATTTCATCATCTATGATGGACTCGTAAAAAAACTCAAACAGGTCCGAAGGCACAAGATGTCTGATTCGTAACCTACCGATACTTTTGGCTTTTGCCTTCCTGCTCGTAAAAAGACCGCAGTAGCGGGCTTTTTATTTTTACGAGTAGGTCATCTATAACATATTCTCCGGATCCACGTCCACGATCACCTTGACCCGGCCGCGGCAGGATTTTGGGAGGTTGCCGCGCAGGGCCGCGCAGAACTCCTTGAGCCTTGTACGGCTCGTGTCCCTGGCCAGCATGTGCCAGCGGTAGCGTTTCTGCAGTTTTGCCAGTGGCGCGGGGGAGGGCCCCAGGAGCTCGGCCGGCCGTTCCTGCATCGTTTTTATCCGTTCCGCCAGGGCGAGCGCTGCCTCGCGCGTTCTTTCCTCGCTCTCCGATTCGCAGCGCAGGCAGACGAGGAAGCCGAAGGGCGGAAAGCGCAGCCGTTGCCGCAGCTCAAGTTCCCGCCGGTACAGGGTGTGGTAATCGTGGTTTCTGGCGCAGGCGATGGCGTAGTGGTCCGGCTGCATGGTCTGGACCACCACCCGGCCCGGCAGATCGGCGCGTCCGGCCCGGCCAGCCACCTGGGCAAGGAGCTGGAAGGTGCGTTCCCCGGCCTTGTAGTCCGGCAGCCCCAGGCCGGTGTCGGCGCAGATGACGCCCACCAGGGTGACCCTGGGGAAGTCGTGGCCCTTGGTGATCATCTGGGTGCCGACCAGGATGTCGGTCTCGCCGTCGCGGACCTGTTTCAGGATGGAAAAGAAACGTTCGCGGTCGGCGGCGCTGTCGCGGTCGAGACGGCTAAGGCGGGCCCCCGGGAAGATGCGGGCGAGTTCAGCCTCGATCCGTTCGGTGCCAAAGCCGAGCGGAACCAGTCTCGCCGAGCGGCAGCTGGTGCAGACCAGATCCCGCGGCAGGCTGAAGCCGCAGTGGTGGCAGACCATGGCCGCCTCCATCTGGTGGAGGGTGAGCGCGACCCGGCAGTTTCTGCATCCCACCACCTCGCCGCAGTCGCGGCAGACCACCATGTTAGCGTACCCCCGCCGGTTGAGGAAGATCAGGCTCTGCTCCCCGCGGTCGAGGTTTTTTTCTATCTCCTGCCGCAGCTCCGGGCTTATCATCGGCGGCCGGCCCGAGACGGTGAGCACCTTTTTCAGGTCCACGATCCGTATCTCCGGCATGGGATGGGGGCTTATCCGCCGCGGCAGGGTGAGCAGGCGGAATTTTTTGTTTTTTCCGTCTTTGTCCCCGTCCCGTCCCGCCTTGTGGAAGGTGGCCACCGAGGGGGTGGCCGAGCCCATCAGCGCCGTGGCCCCGGCCATCTGCGCCCTCAGGATGGCCAGATCGCGGCCGTGGTAGCGCAGGCCGTCCTCCTGCTTGTAGGCCGGGTCGTGCTCCTCGTCCACAATGATGAGGCCGGGATCGGCCATGGGCGCGAACACCGCGGAGCGCGCCCCGATAACCACCCGGGCCGCGCCGCGGCGCACCCGTTCCCACTGCCCGAGCCGCTGCGATCGGGTGAGGCCTGAATGGAGCAGAGCCACCTCTTCCCCGAATCTCGAGACGAAATGGGCCTCGATCTGGGTGGCGAGGGCGATCTCCGGCACCAGGACGATGACCCCGCGCCCCTCCGCCAGCGCCGTGGCCGTGGCCTTCAGGTACACCTCGGTCTTGCCGCTGCCGGTGACTCCGTGGAGGAGGAAGGGGGCGAAGGCTCTTTCCCGTATGGCGGGAACAATGGCGGCCAGGGCCTGTTCCTGGTCCGGGGTGAGCCTTTCCGGCGGCGGAAAGTGCATGTCGCCGCCGGCCAGGGGATCGCGGAACACGGTTTTTTCGAAAATCTCCACCGCCCCCCGGCCGGACAGTCTTTTCAGCCCGGTCGCGGTGCCTGAGTACCGCCGGGCGAGTTCGGCGCGGGCCACGCCGTCTCCGTCCCGGTCCATCTCGCGCAGCAGCTCCACCACCCTGGCCTCGGGCCGGGAAAGATCCTTTTCACAGGTCACCCCGTCAATGAGACGGACAAAGGTCCGCCGGGCGAGCCCGGCCGCTTTCGAGAGTTTTTCCCTGACCGCTATCACGCCCGCGGCCTTGAGCTCTTCAACGAGTTTTCTGTCACCTGTCCGGGCCAGAACCTTTCTGGCATATCCGGCGGGCAGACGGCCGCGGCTTGCGAGCCGCCGGAGCCAGTCCGGTGAATCGTCCCCGAGGTCGGGTGAGCCGGTGAGTTCGATGACTTTCGTGGAGTGGCGGGACATCCCCGCGGGCAGGGCGGCGCGGATCACCTCGCCGATGGGGAAGTGGTAGTAGTCGGCAATGAAGCGGAAGAATGGAACCATAGAGGCCGGAAAGGCCGGCTCCTCGTCCTCGACCGCGGTCACGGCCCGGGCCTCGACCCCGGCCGGCGGCGTCACCCCGGTCTCGAGGGCGTAGCCGGTGACGGTGCGGCGTCCCAGGGGCACCAGCAGCCGGTGGCCCGGCCGGATGTCCTGGCCCGGTTGCGGCAGGTAGGTGAGGGTGGAAAAGAGCGGCGCGGCCACCGCCACCTCCACCCCCCGCGGTCTTTCGTCCCGCCTCATCCTACAGCCCGGCGGCCACTTCCTTGATGTGTTTCCTGAACTCGTCCGCCAGGACCGGGTGGCGCAGGGCAAAGGCGATGATCGCCTTGAGGTAGCCGAGCTTGTCGCCGGCGTCGAAACGGGTGCCCTCGAACTCGTAGGCGTACATGGGCCGTTTCCTGCTCAGGGCGGCAAGGGCGTCGGTGAGCTGGATCTCGCCGCCGTGGCCCGGGGTGGTGTTGGCGAGGAGGTCGAATATCTCCGGGGTGAGGATGTAGCGGCCGATGATGGCGAGGTTGGAGTCCACCGTGCCCGGGGCCGGTTTCTCCACCATCCGCCTGACCTCGTAAACCCGCTCGCGCACCGGCTCGCCCTCGATGATGCCGTACTGGAAGGTCTGGTCCATGGGCACCTGCTGGATGGCCACCACCGGGTTCTGGACCTCGTTGAAGAGCTCGAGCATCTGCTGGCAGCAGGGGGTGTCGGAGAGGACCAGGTCGTCGCCGAGCAGGACCACGAAGGGATTGTCGCCCACCACGCTCCTGGTGGTGAGGATGGCGTGCCCCAGCCCCAGGGGTTTTTTCTGCCGGACGCTGACGATGTCGATGAGGCTCGATATGTGGCAGAGTTCCTCGCAGAGGTCGTGCTTGTTCTTGTTTTTGAGAATGGTGTCGAGCTCGAAGTCGTAATCGAAATGGTTCTCGATGGCGCTCTTGCCCGCGCTGGTCACCAGGATGATCTCCTCGATGCCGCTCGCCACCACCTCCTCGACGATGTACTGGATGGTGGGACGGTCGACGATGGTGAGCATCTCCTTGGGAATCGCCTTGCTTGCCGGAAGGAAACGGGTGCCGAGCCCGGCCACGGGAATGACTGCCTTTTTTATCTGCATTTTTTTTGTTTTTTGTCCTGGTTTCGGGTTTAAGTCCAATCAAGCTCCCGATACATAATAGGTATGAAATCCGCAACCGTAAACCGAAATGCATCCGTTTGAGCGCAAGACCCTCTGTTTTTGCCGGGATCACGGCCTGTTTCCTGAAAGGGCGCGGGTGGCCTCCGGGGTAAGCGGCGGTGTCGATTCGGTATCCCTCCTGGCCGCTCTCGCCGCCCTGCGGGAAGAACTCGGCATCGCGGAACTGGTCGCGGTGTACGTGGACCACGGCCTGCGGCCGGACGAGACCGCGGCTGAAAGGGAACTCGTCCGGGAGCTTGCGGGGCGGTTTTCCTGCCGTTTCGTCTGTGAGGCAGTGGATGTGCCGGCCCGGCGGGAAAAAACAGGAGAGTCACTTGAGGCCGCGGCCAGGGAGCTGAGATACGCGGCCCTGCGCCGCGCGGCCGGGGATGGCGGTATTGTGGCCGTGGCCCATCACGCCGACGATCAGGCCGGGGAACTGCTGGTGCGGCTGGTGCGCGGCACCGGGCTTTCCGGGCTCGCCGGCATGCTTCCCGACAACAGTCTCGGGGTGGTGCGTCCCTTCCTCTGCCACCGCCGCCGGGATATCGAGGCCTACGCGGCCACGCGCGGCCTTTCGTTCCTGTATGACTCCAGCAACGACGACCCCGCCTTTCTCAGAAACAGGGTGCGGCAGGAGCTTGTTCCCTTTCTCAAGGAACATTTCAACCCGGCAATGGTGGACACCCTTTGCCGCACCGCAGATATCCTCGCGCTCGAGGACGATTTTCTCCGCCGCAAGACGCTGGCCGCCCTGGCCTCCTGCTGGCGTGGGACATCCGGCGGTGGTGAACTTGCGCTGGCCCCCTTTGCCTCGCTTCATCCGGCCCTGGCGCGGCGGGTGGTTGATGCGGTTCTCTGGCAGGTGGGGTGCCCCGCAACCATGGAGAGGGTGGAGAGCATCCGGGAGCTGGCGGCGCGCGGCCGCACCGGCGCCAGGCTGCATCTGCCCGGTGGCCTGCGGGTCTTGCGCGAACGGGAGCGGCTGCGGTTTTTCTATCCGCTTGGCCGCAGGCCCCATCGCCTGGCCTGAAACCCGTCCCCTTTTGGAAAAAAAACTTTTATGTAGCTGGTAAACGTGGTATCAATTCCTTCCCGATTCGGATGCCCGTGGGCGGGTAGCTCAGCTGGATAGAGCGTTGGCCTCCGGAGCCAAAGGTCGTGGGTTCGAATCCCGCCCCGCTCACCATTTTTGCCGGCCGGTGTTTTTTTATCACCGGCCTTTTTTGTGCCCGTTGTCTTTTCCCTTTCAAAAAATGTTTCACTGGCTTACGGTTCCGCTACGGCTCCTTCTCTACCATCCCCTGGCACGGTTGTGGCCCGGTTTCGACCGCGACCGATACATCAGGAACCTGGTGCGTGAGTCGAACTCCTGGTTTGCGGGCCGGTTCCGCCGGGTTCCCTATGGCGAGAGGCTGCTTTTCCTGCCCTATTGCCTCAGGCCGCGCCATTGTCCCGCCATCATCATTCCGGACCGCGGCCTCGACTGCGGCACTGAGTGCCCTGACTGCCGGCTGGGGGAAGTGAAAAGAGAGGCTGAGACACTGGGGTACCGGGCGGTCTATGTGGTGGTCAGCGGCCGCCTTCACCAGGACTCGGGCGTTCTGCGCAGCCGCGATTTCATCATGGAGAAGATCCGGCAACATTCCCCGGCAGCCATCCTGGTGGCGGTCTGCTCGATGGATCTCGGGCGCAAGTATCTCAGCCTTGCCAACCTTTCGCCGCGGGGACTGTTTCCGGGCGAGAGGAAACGGCGTTCGCTCGTGCCCCAGGGAGTGCTGCTGCTCGCCCCCAACTGCCGCGGCAGCCAGGTGGACTGGGACGAACTCTTTATGTTAATCAGGAGCCGCTGATTCAGCCGGCCGCTTCCACCCGGTTCTTGCCGTTGTTCTTGGCCCGGTAGAGGGCCTCGTCCGCCTGGTTGATGATCGTGGTGATTGACTCTTCCACAACGTTGCCATCCTGGCCGTCAAAGAGCTTTGAGGCCACTCCGATGCTGACGGTGACGTTGATGTTGCGGCCGGAGAAGACAAAGCCGTGGGCCTCGATGTCCTTCCTTATCCTCTCCGCCACCTTGATCGCCGCGTGCTGGTCGGTGTTCAGGAGGATGATGCAGAATTCCTCGCCGCCGTAACGGATGGCGAACTGGTCGAGCTCGCCGATGTCCTTGAGCGATTGGCCGACGAGATCGTAGTCCCGCACCGCCATCCGCATGATACGTCCCACCGCGGCGAGGACCTCGTCGCCCGCGTCGTGGCCGAAGGTGTCGTTTATCCGCTTGAAGTCGTCGAGGTCGAGCATCAGCACCGACAGCCACTGCCGGCTGCGGTTCGAGCGGCTTATCTCCTCCTTCAGCCGTTTCAGGAGGAAACGGCGGTTGAAGAGCCCGGTCAGGGGATCGGTGATTGCCTCTTCCGTCCTTTCGTTCACCTCGCGGTGGTAGACCGAGTTCAACAGCAGGTGGACTATCTGGTTGCGGAACAGGTTCATCAGCGGCAGGTCGACCAGCTTGTCTATCCCTTTTCTTTCGATGAAGATGCAGCCGGTGACCCCGTCCTTGAGCCTGAGGGGCATGAAACAGCAGGTGCTTTTCGTGACTATGCGGTTTTCCCTCATGGCACTCTCCAACTCGACCGCGCCGCAGACCGCCTCCATGGCCGGCCGCTGCCGCTCGAAGCGGCCCACTCCGGTGTGGAATCCCTCGCCCTCTTCGTCCTTCAGGAGGATGAAGCCGTCCTCGGCCTCGAGCAGGGCCATCATCTGCACCAGCACCCCGGGAAGAAGGTAGTGCAGCGAGTGGGGCGGCACCCGCGACAGGGTGCTGACCGCGTGGAGGATCTGGGCCAGCCCCTGCTTGTTCTTTTCGATCGCCCGCATCTGCTCGGCGAGCTGGCGCTTGCGGTTCCAGGAGCTGACCAGGTTGAGGGCCGACTGCTCCAGCTCCTCCGGGGAAAAGGGTTTCTTGAAGTAGAGCAGCTCGTCCTGGTGCTCCCTGGGGAAGAGTTCGCGGATCTGGGAGACCGAGCGGTCGGTGTAGGCGGTGACCACGGCGCAGTGGATGGTGTTGTCCAGCTCGCGGAGCTGGCGGATGGTCTCGAAACCGTCGATACCGCCGGGCATCCGCATGTCGACAAAGGCCGCGGCCACCTTGCCGCCGCTGTCGAGACGCCTTTGCACCTCGCCCACCGCCTTTTCCCCCGAATCGGCGAGGATTAGGTCGAAACCTGGGCCGTTGTCCGCGCTCTCCTCCCCGGCCAGGGCGAGAATGTCGGCCACCGCGTCGTTTTCTGGCGGGGAGAGCACCTGGCGGTAGGAATCGAGCACGCCCTGCTCATCGTCCACGCAGACCACGGTCCGGCATGTCCACTTGTCTTCGCCGTTCATCATTTTTCACCGTTTCCGTTTTCTTTTTTGCCCTCCGCCGCGAGCGGGATGACCACCGTAAAGGTCGAGCCCTCGCCGGGGATGCTCTTTTCGAGAACGATGTCGCCGTGCATGGCCCGGGCGATCTTGCGGGAGTAGCTCAGCCCCAGGCCGGTGCCCTTTCTTCCCTTGCTGGTGAAACCGGGAGTGAAGAGGTTTTCTGTCACCTCCGGCCCCATGCCGCAGCCGTTGTCACTCACGCGGGTGACCGCGGCCCCGTCCTCCATGTCGATGGTGATGGTTATCTGCCCGTCTCCCGCGCCCTTTTCGTCGATGGCGTGGACGGCGTTGCGCAGGAGGTTGGAGAATATGGAGTATATCTCCATGTAGTCGGCCGTGAGCGTCGGCTCGGCCGCGAACTCCCTTTTCACCTCGATTCCGCGCTTGGCGAGCCCGTCGCGCTGGTCGTCGATGACCTCGTTGATGAGCCGCGCCAGGCTGAACTCCTCCACCGTCTTCTGGTGGCGGCTCATCTCCCTGAGGTTGTCTATTATCTTTATAACCCGGGACACCTGCCGGTCAAGGAAACGGAAGTCCTCGCTGCGTTCGGCCAGCTTTTCCCTCAGGGCGGCGGCGATCTTTTCCAGCAGCAGCAGGTCTTTTTTCCCCTGATCGCTTTCGAGGTGGGAGGCGAGCTCCCCTGATTCGGCCTTTCCGCTGAAGCGGGAGACGACCTGCCCGAGCACGCCGATGACCCGGCCCAGATCCTCCATCGCGGTCAGGGCCATGCTCACCCGGATGTTGATCGCGCTTATGGGGTTCAGGACCTCGTGGGCCACGAGCCCGCTCATCTGCCCGACCACGGCGAGTTTCTCCGCCGCCATCAGCTCGTCGCGCACCTCCTCGATCCGGGCCGTGGCCCGGGCCTTTTCGGCCTCGAGCCTCTTGCGTTCGCGGATGTCGCTTATCCCGCAGACCAGCCCCCGGGAGCTCGCGTCCTGGAACAGGGGGGCCAGGGAGACGGCCACGTCGATCTCTTCTCCTTTTGTCGAGGTGATGACCGTCTCGATGTTGCTCATCCGCTGTCCCGCCGCCACCTGCGGCCACCAGGTGTGCACCGGCACCGTGGCCGGGAAGAAGTCGCCGAGGCTCTTGCCGTTGAGGTCGTCCGCGCCGAGCAGTTCCCTTGCGGCGCGGTTGTGTTCGCTGATCGTGCCGTGGATGTCGGTGACCACCAGCCCTTCTTCCATTGCATCGAAGATGTCCTCGATGAACTGTTTCTCCCGGTTGAGGGCGTCGTGGGCCTCTTCCAGCCGGTCGAGCATGGTGTTGAACGACTCGGCCAGCTCGCCCAGCTCGTCCCGGGACCTCCACTCAACCCGGCCGCCGCCTATTCCGGCCTCGGTTATCTCCCTGGTCTTTGCCAGCAGCCGGTTGATAGGCTCGGTCAGGTTGAGCCCGAGACGGCGGCTGAACAGTTCGGTGGCCAGCAGGAACGCCAGGGTGAGGATGAAAATCCTGAAACCGAGACGGTGGACCGGGCGCATGGCCTTGTATTCGTTCGTGATCACGTAAAGCCGCCAGCCGGTCATTCCCATGGGAATGCTGTCCACGAAGAACCTTTGTTTGCCGATTTTTATGGGCTCGGAGTCTCCGAATACGGGTTTTGGGTTGCTGAACACGGCCGCTACCGTTGAGACGGGGCGGCCGGTGAAGGACGGGTCGGAGTGGGCGAGAATGGCGCCCTGGCGGTCCACTATCATGAATACCGTGTTCCGGTGGGATGACGGCCTGGTTGAGCTTTGGTCCTGGTCGCTCTGGACGGCGTCGATTGTTTCCATGGCCCCCTGTAGGGCGGCGCGCAGCTCGCTTGCCGGCACGGAGGCCATGAGGGTGCCGATATCGCGGTCGAAGAAATCACGGCGGTGAAAGTAAATATCAAAGACGGTTTCTCCGACGGCCTTGTCCATCCTGGCTCCGCTGGTCACCGCCCTGTTGGGAAGCGATAGGGCCAGGCGGTATGCGGTGTCGGTGTTCCGGCTTTGGAGGTCGCCCGACGGCATGAGGCGGACGTAGCGGGCGACTTCCCGGCCGTCGGCGTCGAGGTATGAGAGTGCGGCAAAGTTTTTTGCGTGGCGGCTCAGAAACTCGTTAAGGACCGCCATGCGCGAGGTGTTGAAGTATTTCTCCAGGGCCGGGTCGCCGGCTGCGGTGCTGAGGTTCATGTGGGTGCGGTGGAGAAATATCTTGGCCTCGGCCTCCAGGAGGAGGATGTAGCTCGCCATGTTGGCGTGGATCTGCCTGACGAGGGACTGCCGGGCGAGATAGAAACCGGTGGCGCTGATGGCAAGCCCCAGTATCAGGCCGGTGCCGATCCTCAGGAGGAGGATCTTCTTTGCCAGGCGGCCTTTCCTTATGGGTTTGGCGGTTGTCTGCCGTGGCTCCATTTTCGTCGCGCCCTTCTATTCCAGCGGAATGACTCCGTATCTGCGCATGGTTGCCCCGGCCCTGGCGCTGGTTGCGAAGGCGATGAACGACGCCGCCGTTCCCCGGGCCTCTCCCCGGCTGACCAGATAAAACGGGGTGCGCAGGGGATAAGCCGGGGCCGTCGGCGCGATTCCCTGGTAGGTTATGGTCTTGAGGCCGTATTCCATGGCCGTGGACAAGGGAAGGTAGCCCAGGGTCCAGGGTATGTCACGCAGGGTTGCGGCGGTTTCCGGGGTCGAATAGATGGTCCTGGCCACCGGGGAATCCCGGGAGAGCAGGCCGATTACTCTGGATATGATCTTGCGGGACGAGTCCCCTGCCTCTCTTTGCAGCAGGTAGATCTTGTGGTCGCTTCTGCCGTCGAGATCCCGCCAGTTGACGATGCGGCCGCTGTACAGGGCCTCGATCTGGCCCTTGTCTAGATTGGCGACGGCGCCGCTTTCCGGGTTTGCGGCGAAGACCACCGGGGAATAGGCGAAGAGGTGGGCGACGAGCCCGGGCTTCTCTTTGTCTTTCAGGGGCCTTGCGGTGCGGGCCAGATCGGCCTGGCCTTTTTTCAACAGTTTTATTCCGCCGCCGCTGCCGACGCTCTCCGGAACCACCACCTTTGTTTCCGGGTGAAGTTTCATGAAGCTGCGGCCCAAAATACGGAGGATTGCCTGGGAGTCGCCCGTGCCGGCGATCACCAGCGGCTTGGCCTCCGCACCTGCGGCGAGGAGCATGGCACAGATCAGAAACAGGCAGGATATCGGGTGGCGCAGCATGTCGGTTTCCTCCTCTGGCGCGGGATGTGAGACGGGGAGACGGCGCTCCGGCTCCATCCATGGGCGGCGCTGAGCGCAGATCCAGACGCCATTGTCTCAGAAAGCGTTTTGATGCGCAAGCCGGGCTTTCCTTTGCCTGTGCGATCGGATATGCTGACGCGGATTGCATGCAGGCGGTCCGGCCGCCTCCATCACGAAAAAGCCGAAAGAACAGGGAGAAAAAATGTCAGACGAACAACTGGTTGCAGTGCTCTCCACCGACAAGGGCGACATCCGCCTGAAGCTCTTTGCCGACAAGACCCCGGAGACGGTGGCCAACTTCGCCAACCTCATCCGCCGCGGTTTCTACGACGGCCTCGTCTTTCACCGGGTGATCGACGACTTCATGATCCAGGGCGGCTGTCCGCTGGGCACCGGCACCGGCGGGCCGGGCTACCGTTTCGCCGACGAGATCCTCCCCGAGCTGCGCCACGACCGGCCCGGCATCCTCTCCATGGCCAACGCCGGCCCCGGCACCAACGGCTCCCAGTTCTTCATCACCCACG
>JALWTY010000279.1 GCA_026993265.1 Desulfobacterales bacterium | reverse complement strand
CGCCGCAGGACGCGGCGGCGAAATTGCGCTGTTTGAAAAACTGCGTAATTTCGAGAGGAAAGCCGAAGCTACGCTTTGGCTTTCCGTTGAGTAACAACGGCAGGAAGCCGTTGTTACGATTTCATCAAAAGTGGATGAGAAAAAGGACGGACAGGAGTAAGCTCCGGCAGAAGCCTGAATCCGTGGGCGTCCGGGAGCACGCCCCGCAGGGCGGCGGGGTGAACGAAGCCACCAGGGGGATTTTTTGCAAGACAACGCATCTTCGAGACGATGCGTCATGCTGTCCCGCAAAACTGTTGCGGATTCAGGATAAGCCTTGTGGACAAGGACAGGGGTGTGAAACGGGAACTGGTCATAATCAGCCCGCCCGGCGGCGGAGATCTTTTTTACTGGCGCCTGCGGGAGGGCGGCAGGAGCAAGTGCGGCCAGGGCAGCGCCGCCGAGATTGCGGAGATCGGCCATGACCGGCTCGTCTGCCTGATTGCGGGCGAGGATGTCTTCATCAGCCGTGAGGCGCGGCCGCCCGGCCGGGAACGGCAGGTGCAGAAGGCCATTCCCTTTGTGATCGAGGAAAAACTTGCCGCTGACATCGATTCCGTCCACGTGGCCGCGGGGCCTGCGCCGGACGGAGGCGGGCTCCTCGTGGCCGCGGTGGCAAAAGAGCGGCTCGACAGCCTGCTCGCCGAACTCAAAACGGCCGGCCTGGTCCCGGATCTGATCGCGCCCGATTTTCTGGCCCTGCCGTGGCAGCCGGACCGGCTGACCCTGCTCGTTACCGGAGACCGTTTCATCGCCCGCCTGTCCGACGGCACGGGCGCGGCTATGGAAAAAACAGCGCTTGCCGCCTGGCTCAAGCTCGCGCTCGCAGAGGATGGGGACAGGGACGCGGAACTGGTGGTCTACGACTGCGGCGGCGTGGGCGATGGAATCCCTGATTCCGCCAGGATCGTCGAAGGCCCGCAGGACTGGCCTCTGCTGCTTGCCGCGGACGCCCCCTTTGCTTCACCGTTGGATTTCCTGAGCGGCGAGTACAAGAACCGTGGCCGGCTCCGCTCGCTGCCGCCGTTCATGCTCGCGCCTGCGGTGCTGCTCGCCGTCTGGAGCGGGCTTTTCTGCCTTTCCCGCGGAATCGATTACGTCCGGGTCAGCCGCGCCGAGAAAGAACTCTCGGCCGCGGCCGAGGCGGTGTACCGCCGCGCCTTTCCCGGCGAGACCACGGTGGTGAACCCCAGGTTGCAGATGGAGAGAAAGCTCGCCGCTTCCACCCGTCGCGCGGGCGGGGATTTCCTTCCCGTCCTGGCAAAGATAGCGCCCGAGCTTCTCCGCGCCAGCGGTTTCAACCTGCGCAGGCTGCGTTACGACGGCCGCAGGATCGTGCTGGAGATGGATCTCGCCAGCATTGCCGAGTTCGACCGCGTCCGCGGCGCGGTGGCGGCGAAACTGGGCCGGACGGTTAAGACCGGGCAGATAAGGAAGAAGGGCTCCGGAGTCAGGGGCGAACTCAGGATAGAGACCGGGGAGGGGAGGCGATGAACGGATTCTGGGCCGGAAGCGACGGCAGAACCGTTGCCGCCCTTGCTGCGGTGGCGGTTGCGGCTGTTCTGTACATGATCGCGGCCGGGCCGCTCGACCGGGCCGTGCGGGAGAGGAGCGCCAGGGTGGAGCGGCTGGAAAGGGACATCGTCTGGATGCGGGACGCGGCCCAAAGGATCAGGGATACAGGGCCGGCCGGTTCTGCGGTGAAGGGTTCGCTTCTCGCTTTTGCGGATCAGACCCTTCAGCAGGCCGGGATATCGTCGGCAGTGGAGCGGATCGCGGCCGAGAACACAGACAGCGTTCGGGTCTGGTTCGGCGAGGTCGAGTTCGCCCGGCTCGCCGGATGGCTCGCAAAAGTGTCTGAAGCGGGCGTGCGGGTCAGCGAGTGCCGGCTCGACGGCAGGGACCGCGGCCAGGTCAAGGGCGAGGTCCGCCTCAAGAGGCCCTGAATCCGTGACGACGGCTTCTTGCTGGCATTAGCAGCCCGTTGAAAAACTACTGCGCTTGACGATGCGGCGTCAAAATCCGGCTGGAAAATGCTCATTTACCCTATGTAAACTGCGCTTTTTCACCGGATTTTTCCTTGCCTCGTCTGCGCTCGTTACGTTTTTCAACAGGCTGTTAGACGCAACCGTTTGATTTTGCGCGGTTGCGGTGGTTTGAACCCTGGGCGGAAGATTCACCGTCGCTCTCGGACGCTCACGGATTCAGAGAGGAAACAGATGTCTTGTCTGCGCTACGCCGCTTTTTTTCTCCTGTGTTATCTGGTCTTTCTGGTTGCGGGCCTTCCCGCTGACCTGGTGTGGAAACGTCTGGACGGCAGGATCCCGGCCGGCGTCAGCGTTGCCCGGATCAGCGGCACCTGGCTTTCCGGCCGGGCCGGAGGGGTGGTGTCCCCGGCGCTCGGGCTGGAGGAGATACGCTGGCGTCTTCACCCCCTGTCCCTGCTTTCCGGCCGGGCCGCGGCCCGGGTAACCGCCAGCGGGGCCGCGGCCCTGCGCGGCGAGGTCGAAGTATGGCGAGGCGGGTTCGCGGTGGGGGGGCTTTCCGGCCGGATCGCGGCCGGTGAGATAAAGTCGCCCCTGCCTCTTGCCGGAGAGTTTATCTGTCAGGGCGTGGAGCTCGAGGGCTCCGGCGGCCGTCTGGACAAGGCTGCGGGCGTGATCCTCTGGCGCCGTGCCGGGGTGGGGG
>JALWTY010000278.1 GCA_026993265.1 Desulfobacterales bacterium | reverse complement strand
GGCTACTATTCGGAAAATCCAGCGGAAGCGGGGGGTGGTTTATCGGGCGGAGGTTTGTGTTCGGAGGCAGCGGGTGTCGCGTAATTTTGGGCGGCGGTCGGAGGCGGCGGCCTGGGCCGAGGAGGTGGAGGCGGCCCTGCTTGGTGGGGGGTATGTGGGGGAGGCGCCGCCGCGGGACATGACCTTTGTCGAGGCGGCGCGGCGGTATGAGCTTGAGGTCATGCCCCGGCATCGGCCTAATACCCGGGATAGAGAACGGGTTATCTTGGGGCATCTGGTGCGGTTTTTTGGCCCGCGGCCGCTTGGGTCGATCACGGTGGCCGACATGGCCGACTACCGCCGCGCCAGGGAGAGGGCCGGGAAGGCGGCGGCCACGGTTGTCCAGGAGATGCAGATCGCCTCGGGGATATTCGAGGCGGCGCGGCTGGAATGGGGTTGTGACCTGCGGGGCAACCCGGCGCGGGAGGCGCGGAAACCGGCCAGGCCGGAGGGCCGGCTGCGGTTTTTGACCGGGATTGAGGCGCGGATGTTGCTGGATGTCTGCTGCGAGAGCGACAATAAAATGCTCTATCCGTATATCCTGGTGCAGATGCACACCGGGATGCGTCCGAGCGAGGGGGCGGGGCTCACCTGGGAGCGGGTGGACCTGGAGGCCCGGCGGATAGAGCTTGTCGAGACCAAGAGCGGGCGGCCGCGGCGGGTGCCGTTGACCCGGACCGCGGCCGAGGCGTTGGCGCGGATCCGGCCGCGGCGGGCCTCGGGGTATGTTTTTTTGCCGGAGCGGGTGAGTGCGACGGTGGCGCGGCGGCCGTCGCTTTTTTTTCGGCGGGCGTTTTCGACCGCGCTCAGGATCTGCGGGATCGAGGATTTTAGGCTACACGACCTGCGGCACACCGCGGCATCGCATCTGCTCATGGCCGGGGTGGACCTGCGGACCATCGCCGAGATACTGGGGCACTCGACCCTGTCGATGCTGATGCGCTACACCCACCTGCTGGACGACCATACCAGGGCCGCGGTGGACCGGATCGAGGGGCTGGGGCTTTGAGCTACCTCTCGAGCTCGAACGATTTTTTGTGGGGGTTGTAGCGGACCGGGAGGGAGAGATGGGCGAGGATCTCTTTCATGTAGCGGCGGGCGTGGCGGGGGCTCATGTCGAACTCGGCCGCGAGCTGGAAGGCGTTGAGGGTCATGCCGTGCTCGAGGCGGTGGCAGATGTAGTCCCGGACCTCGAGCACGCGGCGGATGTGGGCGCCGAGGTTCGGGCTCGAGGGGATGGAGAGGGCGGTGCGGCGGGGAGAACCGCGCCGCACCGCCGCGGCTTGACTATTCCGGGAATTTTTTGAGCTCGGCATCCCAGAATCCCTCTGTGTAACAGTTGTCCCACATCACCTGACACCAGTCGAGCAGAGCCAGGTTGGCAAGACGATCAAATTGGGTCAGCTTGTCTATCAGGGCCCGGCCATCGACCTCCCATTTTTTGTCGAGGCCGTCCAGCTCGATGGCGTCGGTCACGTTGTGAGCTATGCCGGATATGACCTGACGGCCGTCTCCAGCCGTTCCGCCGGTGATCCAATGCTCGACGCTCATGCCCAGCATGATCTTGACGGTACTGTTCATGCAGTCCAGGATGAGCTTGGCTTCCGCCCGGGTCAACGCCCGGCGGACGGTGTTGAACCCGATCCGACAGGCGTCGGTGTAGGCATGCACCAACAGTTGGATGTTGCCGGACAGGTTGTCGCCACCCCGGCGGGTCAATGCGGCGAGGGTCGCGTTATCCAGACTGATCGATTTTTTTGTTGCCATGTCTGCCTCCTTTGATGGACGGCCCCGGCGAGGCGCCGGGGCCTCTTGTTTAGTCGCCGATACGCTCGGCGAAATCCCATGCGTCCGACTCCCGCGCCACCCTGATGGAATACCACCCGGTGAGATTTTCCACCGGCCGGTGCTGCCCTTTGGCATGCACCATGGTGGGGTTGAGCGCGTAACACCGGCCAGAGAGACGGATGTCGTCTGCGAGGATCCGGTGGCTGTCGGCCACGGTGAGAGACATCCCGCGGCTGGGGGCGCTTTTGGGCTCCCGCTCCGGAACCAGGAGGATGTCTCCCTGGCGGATCGATTTTGCGAGCTGCTTTTCCGTCACCTGCCACATCCACCGCTGCACTGCCCGGACGACATCGGCGCGGGTGGGGTCGGTGGATTTCCGGCAGGCGGCCCGGACCGCGGCGGCTGACACCGGGTGACGGAAATATTCGCCGGTGATCTCATTTCGGCCGCAGAGAAAATAGGTCTTGCGGGTGGCGCCGTAATGGCTGGCGGCCCGCCGGTAGAACTGCCGTGCCTGGACCACCGCCACGCCCTGGGCGGGGTCATAGGCGTAGAGATCGTGGTTGAGGCAGGAGCCCCGGCCCTTGCTATCCAGGTCGATGTATTCCTCCTCGAGGGCCGGGGAGAACAGGGCGATGATGTCGCGGGCGTGGCACCCGCCAAATTTGACGATCTCGTCATAGTGCCCATATTCTGCCGCCGGGATTATTTTGCCGATCTCGCGGTGGAGAATTTCCCATTGCCTGTGATTTTTGCCGGTGATAGGGTTACGAAACATGATCAATACCTCCTCATCAGGTGTTGATTGTGAGGCCCGGGGTCTGTTGCCGCAGATGCCCGGGCCGTTTTTTATTGTTAATCAAATACTACCACAGTAGCACTTGGGTAGCAAGAAAAAAATAAGCGCAAAAAACC
>JALWTY010000277.1 GCA_026993265.1 Desulfobacterales bacterium | reverse complement strand
AGCTTCGGCTTTCCTCTCGAAATTACGCTGTTTTTCAAACAGCGCAATTTCGCCGCCGCGTCCTGCGGCGGATGATGGACCCGTTGTTACGGGTCCATCAAATTTTACGCCCCCACGGAGGGAACCTCGTCCAGGTGCGAAATTTACCCTTGCCCGGGCCAGTTAGCCAGTAAAAAGCGCGGCCGGGCGGCAAAAAGCCGGGACGCGATCCATCGGTTGAAACCTAACGGAGTGAAATGACGATGAAACGCAGTGACGCTGTAAGGAAGATGACCGGGCTCACCATCATGCTGCCGGGCGGCATCGTGCCGCCGGAGATATTGGCAAAGGTCAGCGAGCTTGCCGGAAAATACGGGTTCGGCGTTTACGTGTCCACGGCCCAGAACCTCCGGCTCATCAACATCGCTGAAGAACATCTCGACGCCATCCGGAATGAGCTTGCCGCCGCGGGCGCGGTATTCAAGGGGCCGGGCCGTTTCCCCCTCGCCCGGGTCTGCATCGGCGCGGTCAACTGCAACCTGGGCATCGCCGACACCATCGCCCTGGCCATGCGCATCCATGAACGTTTCGGCAGCCGCGAGAAGGTCAAGCCCAAGTTCAAGATCGCCATCTCCGGCTGTCCGGCCGCCTGTTCCGGGGCCATGCTCACCGATATCGGCATCGTCGCCACCCGTGCCGGTTTCGATCTCCATGTCGGCGGCAAGGGCGGCCCCAAGCCCAGGGTCGGACGCCGGGTGCTGAAGGGCGTCAGCGAGGGGGAAATCCTGGACGCCATCGAGACCCTGGTGGAGTTCCACGACCGCAAGACCGGCAAGAAACAGCGTTTCTCCAAACTGCTCGACGAGCCTGATTTCCCTTTCTCAGGCTGACAGAAGTCAGAGGACAGAGAGTGGTGGTTGATGTTTTTTAGGGGCAAAGTGCCGGAGTGACAGAGGATGAACAGGTCACAAAAGCGGGTACCGCCGGAGGCGGGACGGGCGCCATGTAATTCGTCCCCTTCCGCCTTCCGGGTTCCGGCTTCCGTCTTCCGACTTCCGGTTCAGAACAGGCTGAGCTGGCGCTGCTCCTTCCTCTTTTTCTTCGGCCGCGCGGCGTCCGTCCGCGGCCGCAACCGTTCCGGGATGTCGGCGAGCAACGGGCTTTCGTTGCCGGTCCCGCTCAGCAGGAAGAGGTGGTCCGTCGCCCGGGTCATGGCGACGTAGAGGAGGCGGCGCTCCTCTTCCCGGTCCGGGTTGGCGGCCCAGGGCATGATTCCCGCGTCCAGCCCGGGAATGAAGACCGCCCGGAACTCCAGTCCCTTGGCCGCGTGCATGGTCATCAGCGCGATACCCTTTGCCTTCGGATCGTAGATGGTGCGGCTTTCCAGGTTTTCGAGATGGCCGACCAGGGCGGCCTGATCGCTGAACGAGGCTGCCAGGTCCGTGAACCTGCGGCCCTCTTCGCTTTCCGGGTCCGCGCCCACCAGGGAGAGGAGGTCGGCCAGGGCCGCGGCCGGTTCCGTTTTCATCCGTTCTTCCCACGTCGCGGCCAGGTTGCGCAGCCCGGCCATGGCCTCGCGGCCCCGCCGGCTCTTGGGGCGGCCGCCCGTTTCCACGATTTCGGCCACGGTCTTTTCTCCGGCTCCCGGAATGGCCATGACCGCGGCGGCCAGGGCGTCCATGTCGTCCGGCCGGACGCGCCACTTCAGAAACCCGTAGGCCGCCTTCAACCGGCCGCGGGCGAAGAAGGGGGTGCCGCCCACGAGCTGCACCGGCAGGCCGCGGCGCCTCAGTGCCTTCATTATTTCTCCGGTCTGGCGGGCGAGGCGGCAGAGGATGGCGATATCCTCGAAGGCGCAGCCCGTTCCATCGCCGTCGGCCCGGCCGCTGTACATGGAAAAGCTTCCCACCCCGCCCATGACCTCCTCGATCCGGGTGACGATGGCCTCGGCCTCGGCCGCGGGCGACGGGCAGGGAATGTATTCGACCCGGCCGCCTGCGGGCCGTACGGGAACGATGTGGCCTGCGCTGTTCCGGCCGCCTGAGATGAGCGCGGCCGCGGCCGCGAGGATTTCCGGCCGGCTGCGGTAATTCTTTTTCAGCCGGATAACCGTGGCGCCGGGAACGTCCTGAAAGGCGAAAAAGTTTTCCACCCGCGCGCCGCGGAAGGAGTAGATGGCCTGGTCGGCGTCGCCGATCACGAAGACATTGGCGCTTTTCCCCAGTTCTTCCACCAGCCGCGCCTGTTCCTGGTCCGCGTCCTGGAACTCGTCCACCAGCAGATGGGTCACCCGGCTGCGGACGTTTGCGGCCCAGTCCGGATCTTTTGCCAGGGTTTCGAGAAACAGGGGCACGACCCGGTCCAGGGTCACGGTCTTTTCCCCGCTGTCTCCGCGTTCGTCTTCCTCTTCTTCCCCGGTGACCTCGAGATCTGGGAATTTTTTCCGCAGCCAGAAAAGGCAGAAGGCGTGAAAGGTGCCGGTGAAGATTTTTTCCGGCTCCGGCCTGCCGCCTTCGCGCTCCGCAAAGGCTGCGGCGAGACGCCCGGCCATCTCGTCCGCGGCCCGGTTGGTGAAGGTGATGGCCCATATTCCTTCCGGCGCGGCATTCTGCTCTTTGACGAGCGAGATGATCCGGCTGGTCAGGGTGCGGGTCTTGCCGGTTCCCGGTCCGGCCACCACCATGATCCGCCGCTCGGGGCAGGCGATGGCCTCGTCCTGCTCCGGGTTCGAGGCGTCGGCCGGGGCGGCGTCCGTTTCCCGGGCGGGGGGGACG
>JALWTY010000276.1 GCA_026993265.1 Desulfobacterales bacterium | reverse complement strand
CCACCGTGGCGGTGCTGCCGGGCGGCCTCCATCCTAAGCCTGCGGCGGTGCACCCTGGTGCGCATGAAAAGGAAAAGGCCGCCCCAGACGGCGATGGGAGCGGCAATGTTTCCGGCCGCGGACCACATGCCGGTCTTTCCTAAGAAAAGACGGCCGCCTTCCATAAAAAACAGGGCAACGGCGGCGGCCATGAAGTGACGCGGCCCGAGCCTGACCCCGAGCCAGGCGAAATAGCAGGCCGGAACCACGACAGCCTGGGGAAACCGGGCCGAAACAGCGGCATACGCCAGCCACAGAAAGGGAAACCAGGCAAAAAGCACCCCTGAGGACGCGGTTTCATCACGGGCGTAAAAGAGAGCGCCGCGGAAGAACCAGACAAGCGCGGCCAGGGCGAGGACCACGAGCAGGACTACGGCAAAGGGCGCTTCCGGCCCGATGCCGCCGGCCGCCGCGGCAACAGCGAAGGCCGCGCCGCATAACCACGGCCCCCAGGCTGCGGCCGCGGACCGCCGTACCCTTTTGTTTATCCGTCTTCCGCCCAAAGCGGCCATTTTTCCTCCCGCTCCTGATAAAAACCTAACCGTTGGTCAGGAACATGAAATCCGAAAAGCCGTGCTTTGTCCACCGGAAAAAGAATGGGCGGGAAGGCATGCCTGACCAATTTCATCCTTGCCAACAACAGATAAAAGGGGCAATAGATAATAGAATGGTGCTTTCCGTGGCCCTGAGCGCAGTTAAACGAGGTGGATAAAGGATGGAAGATCTGAAAGGCATATGGGCGGTAGGCGGCGGCAAGGGCGGCGTGGGCAAGAGCTTCATCGCCAGCGCCATCGGCACGGCCCTGGCCCGGCGCGGGGCCAGGGTGCTTCTCGTCGACGCCGATCTCGGCGGCGCCACCCTGCACCATTTCCTCGGGATCAAGAAAACCGCGGCCTCGCTTTCCGATTTCTTCGACCGGGGCCGGCCCCTGTTCGAGCTCATCACCGGAACCCCGGTCCCGGGCCTGAGCCTCATCCGCGGCCATAACGCTACTCTCGGGGCGGAGAACATCAACTACGCCCAGAAGAACAAGTTCCTCCGCCATCTTGCCAAACTGGCCCGCGAGTACCTGGTCATCGTCGATCTCGGCGCGGGATCGAGCCACAACATCATAGACACCCTCATCTCGGCCGACCTGATGGCGGCGGTGATCGTGCCCGAGATCATCGCGGTGGAGAACATGTACACCTTTCTCAAGAACGCCCTCTTCCGCCGCCTGGCCGCGGGGCTGAACCAGATCGGCCGCCAGCACGTGCTCATCGACACCTGGAAAAACCGGCACGGTTACGGAATCAAGGGGTTCAAGGGGCTGATAGCCAGCCTGTCGGGCCGCGACGACGAGATAGGCGCCCGGGTGCGGGAGGAGATAGAAAACTTCCGCATCCACCTGATAGTCAACCAGGCGAGAAACAGGCAGGAGGCCACGGTGGGCAACGCGGTGAAGAGTGTCTGCCGCAAGTACTTCGGCATAGACTGCCGTTACTCCGGCTACGTGGAGCACGACGAGTTCATCGGCCGCTGCGTCAACCGCCGCGAGATATACATGGAGTCCTACCCCGCCTCCAGGTGCGCCCGCGAGGTGGAGAGGCTGACCGACAACCTTCTTACCGGCAGGCAGGTAAGCATCATTTCCTGAGAACGACCATGGACCGGGAACGGCTCAAACCATACTTCGACGTCCTCGAGATCGAGCCCGCCGCCTCGCTGACCGAGGTGAGGAACGCCTACATGCTCCTCAAGGAGGTGTACAGCGATCCGGAATCCATCGTCACCGGGCCGCTCGCCGGCGAAATGGGGGAGGAAAGCCGCCGCGACATCCTCGAACGGCTAGAGGAGGCCTACCACGTCCTGCTCGCCGCCTTCGAGCAGAGCCGGGAAGAGCCCCGCCGCCGGATCGAAAAGGTGATGGCCGACATCGAAACCTTCGACGGCCCGGCCCTGAAACGGATCCGGGAACGGCTCGGGGTGGACCTGAACGACATGGCCCTGGCCACCCGCATCCAGGTGCAGCACCTGATAAACATCGAGGAGGAGAACTTCTCCGCCCTGCCGGTCAAGGTCTACACCCGCGGTTTCGTGGCCAACTACGCCCGCCACCTGCACCTGGACGAAAAGCGGGTGGTGAGTGACTACATGACCAGGTTCGAGGCGGCGACGGAAAACAACGGCTGAGATCCCCTTTCTTGCTTTCACATTCCGGCGTCCGTATAATGGGAAAGCCTTGCCAAGAAATTGACATGCACGCCGCAAAGGAGACCGGTTTCATATGATGCAGATTGGCTGGACAACCACCGAAACCCTCGAGGATGCCGAAAGGCTTGCGAGAGACGCGGTAAAGGAAAAGGTAGCCGCCTGCGCCCAGGTGGACGGTCCCATCACCTCCTTCTACATCTGGGAAAACGAACTGAAAAAATCCGGGGAGTACCGGATCACCTTCAAGTTTGTCAGCGACCGCTCGGAAAGGATCTCGGCCTGGATCCGCGAACATCACCCCTACCGCACTCCGGAATGGCTGACCGTCAAGTGCGAGAACATCGCGCCCGACTATCTCCTGTGGGCGCGCAAGGTCCAGGGCGTGAGCGAAAGCTCCCCGGCCAGGGGCGAAAACGCCATCAGCCTGTCAAAGAAAGGCACCCAGCTCCTCAAGGCGAAGAAGTACCATGAGGCCGAGGAGGTCCTGCTCGCCGCCTGCGAGCTCGAGCCGGAGAACCCCTACATCCTCGTGGGACTTGGCGATCTCTACCGGGAACAGAAGAAATTCGACCGCGCCATCAGCCACTACGAAAAACTCCTCCGGGTCGAGCCGGACAACGTCTTCGCCCTGCGCGGCATCGGCGACGCCCACCGCGGCCTCAATCTCCACGAGGAGGCCATCGTCTACTGGAAACGCTACCTCGAGTGCAACCCCAAAGACATCCAGGTTATGACCAGGGTGGGCGATTCCTACAAGAAGCTCAAGAAGATCAAGGAATCGGAGAGATACTATCTCATGGCCCTGGAGGTGGACCCGGACGACCGCTACGCCCTGCTCGGGATCGGCACCCTATACTACAAGGCCGAGCGGGACGACAAGGCCCTGGAGTACCTGGAACGCCTGCTCGCCATCGACGACAGCTACGTGGCCGTGCTGACCATGGTCGGCAACATCTACCGCCGCCGCCAGGAGTTCGACCGCGCCATAGAGGCCTACATGAAGGCGGTGCAGTACGAACCGGGCAACACCTTCGCCCTCTACGGCCTGGGCGACTGCTGCCGCTGGCAGAAGAACTACCGGGACGTGGTCAACTGGTGGGGCAGAATCCTGGAAAAGGAGCCCAGGAACCAGGTGATGCACTCACGGGTCGGCGACGCCTACCTCAATCTCGGCGATCTCGACCGGGCCATGGAGCACTACGAAAAAAGCCTGGCCATCCGTTTCGATCCCTACGCCCTCATGGGAATGTCGCGGATATACCGCACCCGGGGCGAGTTCGATCAGGCCATGGACTGCTGCGCCCGCATCCTCTCGGAGATGCCTGACCACGACCGCGCCAGGCTGGAGCTGGCCGAGGTCTGCCGGGCCATGGGCGAGCCGGACCGGGCCGAGGTCATCCTGAAGGAGATTAAAAGACGGTCCTGAAACCAAGCCTCCAAGCCATTCATGACTTCCGTCTTCCGGTTTCGTAAAAAAGATCCAGGGCCTTGCGGAAACGGCGGTTGAGCCGTTCCTCGTCCTTGCGGCCCACCGGGCCGGTCTCCTTCCACTGCCGGCGGATCTCCCGCACCTCCTCGCCGGGATCCCGGCCGCCGCCGGCCGCGGCGGCGAGGGCGTTGCCCTGCATGGCCTGTTCCAGGGCCCGGGCCAGGGCCTCGGGGCCGGAGGCGGCCAGGGTCTCTTCCGAAGCGGCCCCGGTTATGGCCTCGAGGCGGATGCACAGGGCCTCCTTGCGCCGCAGGTTTTCCGCCTGCGCTTCCCGCATCTTCTCGATCCTCTCCCTCCTGCCGCTGAAAAAGGCGTCGCACACCGCCTTGAACCGGCGGTACAGTTCCCTTTCCCGCGCCATCGCGGCCGGGGCTGCCTCGCGCCATTCCTTCTGCAGCTCCTTCAGGGCTGCGGCGGTCTCCTTTTCATCGCCGCCGGAAGATACCAGCTCCTCGGCCCGGTAGCAGAGTTCGAGCCTTTTCCGTTCGTTCTCCTCCTCTTCGCCGTGGAGCCGGGCAAAGACGCGGTCGCAGGCATCCCGGAACCGCTGCCACTGCTCTTCCTCCCTGTCCCGCGGCGCCGGGCCGGTATTTTTCCACTCCTCCTGCAACCGCTTGGCCGCGGCCGTGGCCTCCCTGGGATCATCGGCTTCGGCAAGCTCCAGGGCCCGGCGGCACAGTTCTTCCCTTTTGGAAAAATTTTCCTCCCGCCGCTCGTCCAGCCAGGCGAAATAGCGGTTGCAGGCGGCCCGGAACCGTTCCCAGACCTCGGGGTCGTGGCTTTTGGGCACCGGGCCGATCTTTTTCCATTCCTTCTGCAGGGCGGTAACGCGGCGGACATGGTTCCATTCGGGCGCGTCCGCGAGCCTTTCCGCCTCCTCGCATAGGGCGAGCTTGGCCTCGAGGTTCTTCTCCCGCTCCTTTTCCCGCTTTTCAAAATCCTCGTGGCGGCGGGCGAAGAACTCGTTGCAGACCCGGCGGAACTCCTTGTATAGGCGGAAATCCTTGCGGGTCACGCCGATACCGTCCTCCTTCCACTCCGCCTGCATTCTCTTGAGCTCAGCGGCTGCGGAAGCGGGATCGCCGTCCTCGGCAAGACTGCGGGCCCGCTCGCAGAACCCCTGGTGTTTATCGACCAGCGCCTTTCTGCGCTCCTCCCGTTCGGCAAGCCAGGGCTGACAGCGCTCAAAGTTGCGGCCGCAGGCGGAATGAAACCGCTGCCAGAGCCGCTCCGACTCCCGCCGGGGCACCGCGCCCACCTCCTTCCACTCTTTCTGCAGGGCGCGGACCCGATCGTAGACCAGGGCGAGGTCATCGAGGCCGTCCAGCTCCTCGGCCTCGCGGGCGAGCCTCTCCTTGATGGTGAAGTTGGCCCACAAGCGCCACTCCTGCTCGTGGACGAACTCCTGATGGCGGGCGTGGAAGTCCTCGAGCGCCCGGTGGTAACGGACGTCGAGCCCGCGAAACTCGCGGCCGCGGAAACGGGGCAGGGCGTGCCAGCGGTCGCGCAGATCCCGGACCCGCTGCGCGCCCTTGCGGCCCGGAGTCTTCTCGGCCAGGGCCTCGATTTCGGCGCAGATCCTCTCCTTTTCCGCCAGGGCCTTTTCCCGGTCCTCCCGGTCAGGCTGCGGGGCCGGGCCGGACGCATCCTTTTCGGCCGCGGCAGAGAGTTTTTTCATCAATGCGTCCGCGGCCGCGTCAAAACCGCTGCGATCCACCAGGCGCAGTTTCGCCTTCGCCACCCTGTCTTTCAGGGCCTGGACGCGGTTGAGAACATCGGCAGGAGACGCGCCATCCCTGGCGGCCATCCGTTCGAGCCGCTCCAGATCCTTCATGAACCCGGCAAGGCGGCTCCGCTCCTCCCGGGCCCGGCTTCTTGCCTCGTCCCAGGCCTTGCGCGCCTTCCGGAAACGGCGCTCGAGCGCGGCCGGCGGCGGCACCGGGGTGGCGGGATCCTCCTTCATGGTCATCCAGCGGTCCACCAGACGGACATACTCCGGCTCTGCCTCTTCCGGATCACGCCCCTGCCCGGCAAGATCCTCTATACCCTGGCAGATCTCCTCCCAGGCGGCAAGACAGCGGCTGTTTACCGCGGCCTTTTCCGCCTGCTCCCGCCTGCGGCGGAGAATCTCTTCATAACGGCTGCGGAACTCCTCTTTTATCCGGCTGAACTCGGCGGCCGCGTCCTGCGGCAGGAATACGGCCTCCTGCTCCAGCTCCTCCATTCCGGCCGCGGCCCGGTCCCAGTCGCCGGGGTCGAGAAGGGCCCCGGCCCGGGCGAGAAAATCCCTGACCCGGGTTTCCTCTTCCATCTCCGGCCGCAGCTGCCGCAGCCTTTCGGCGGCCAGCCTTTTTACCCCGCGGTTGTGCGCCTTTTCGGCGAGAATGGCAAGGGTGTCGGCAGAATCCATCCGCGCAACCACGCTGCCGCCCACCTCACGGCCGCAGGGCCCCATGGCGACGGCGGCGAGCTTTTCCATGTCATTTATCCGGCCGGAGGCGGCGAGCCGCAGGGCCACGGGCGCGGGGCTATGGCAGACGGAGACGAGCAGATCGTCATCGTCTATCAGGGCCAGCATCTCTTCCCAGTTATCAGGAGGATCGTCAGCGGCGAGGCGTTCGGCGTACATCAGGGCCAACCGCTGCTTGAGAAGAGCGCGCACCCGGCCGTCCACGGCGTCGAGCAGGGAGCGGACGAGGCCGGGGTCTTCTATCCGTTCCGCGGCCGCCAGCCGCACCTTCTCCTCCGGGTCGTCCCGGACGATGGCGCAGAGGTCGTCCGGGCCGATCTCCAGATCCCCGCGCACCGCTTCCAGGCGCACCTCGGGATCACGGTTCCGCCATGCAGGTTTCCGGTTGGGAAAGATAACCACGGTTTTCCCTCTTTTGATGATGGTCTCGTAACAACCCGGAGCAGCACCGAAGGCAAAAGATATCCGATCCGTAACCTACCGATATTTTGACTTTTGCCTTCCGCCCCGCAAGAAGCCCGCGATGCGGGCTTCTTGCGGGCACCTCACCGGTAATAAAACCAGAGAAAGGCCAGCGGGACAAGGATTCCGGCCAAAAGGACCAGGCCGGAGGCGCCCCTTGCCGCTCCCGGCCGGACCAGCAAACCGGTCACGGCGAGAAGGACCAGGGATAGGCAATAGAGGTCGGCGCACAGGGTCCAGGCGGCCCGGGGCTGGTTCAGGTGAAGGAAGTTGAGCGGCCGGAGAATGGGCCGCGGTCTCTTTTCCCGGATCTCCATTTTCTTCCCGCCAAGATCCACGGTAACGGTAGCGCCGTCAAAGACCACGCGCCAGATCCTGTCACCGGCCGGAATTATGCCTTTTATGCGGCCGGTGAGTCCGGCCTTTTCCCCGAGGCCGCGGAAGTAATCCAGGCTGACCCCGCGGCCGGGCGTCTCCACCGGCATGGAACGCACCTTTACCGCATAATCCGGGTTGAAGTTGTGGGCGTGGTTCAGGGCGATGCCGCTCACTGCGTACACCAGGGTGAGGCCGACGCAGGCGTAGCCCAGGTAACGGTGGATGATGTTGTTGATGCGGCGCCAGCCCGAAACCATGTATCGTGCCCCCTGCAGACCATTGACCAGCGGCGCGGACGCTGCCGCTGCAACCGCTTTTACAAAGTCCGGTCAAATAGTATCGGCAAACGGTTGCGGCCACAAGTTCGGGGGGAAAAATTTGCATTTCTGACCGCCGTTCCTGATAAAATCAATAGATCATGGAGGGGAATGGAATAAACCATCGGCAGCAGCCGGGCGCCGGTGGAGACAGAAACCGGCTCGAGGCCCTCTACCGCATCAGTCTCGCGGTCAGCAGCTCCCTGTCCCCGGCCAGGGTGGTGGGCGGCGCCCTCAAGGCAATCGGCGAGATCCTTTCGCCGGACTCGGCGATCATATACCTGCGCAGGGGTGAGGAGCTGATCCTGCTCGACGCCAGCCACACCGGACAAAAGACCGCGCCCCTGCTGCCGGAACGAAAGGAAAGCGGCGTCTGCCTCTGCGGCCTCGCCGCCCTGGGCGAAGACATATTTTCCCTCGACATCCGCGGCGATCACCGCTGCTGCCTGAACGAGTGCCGCGACGCCGGCGTGCTTTCCTTTGCCGCCCTGCCGCTCAAGAGCGGAGATGAAGTCGTCGGCGTGCTCGGGCTTGCCAGCCGCACCCCGCGCGACTTCGCCGTGGAGGCCGACTTTCTCCGGGCCATCGCCAGCCTGGTGGCCGTGGGGCTGAAGAACGCCCTGCTCCACGACCAGGTCGCAACCCAGGCCAGGGAACTCGAGGAGCGCATCAGAAGCCAGGAAGAGGCAGAGGCCTGGGCGCTTGAAGAAAAACATAAACTTGAGGCGGTGCTCTCCGCCATCCAGGACGGCATCACCGTTCAGGACACCGATTACCGCATCATCTACCAGAACCACGTCCACAGGGAAAAGAACGGCGACCATATCGGCGAGTTCTGCTACCAGGCCTACTACGGACGTCCAGGTATCTGCGACGACTGCCCCCTGTCCCGCTCCCTGGCCGACGGCCGCATCCATCGCCAGGAGGTGAAGCGGACCACCTCAAAGGGGGAAATGTTTCTGGAGATCACCGCGTCGCCGGTGCGGGACGCGGACGGCAGGATCGTTGCCTTGGTGGAGGTAATCCGCGACGTCACCCGGCAAAAACAGCTCTCATCCCAGCTCCTCCAGGCCCAGAAGATGGAATCCATCGGCAGGCTCGCGGGCGGGGTGGCCCATGACTTCAACAACATCCTGACCACGATCATGGGTTACTCGGATCTGGCAATCCTCCGGCTTGGGACAAGCGATCCGGAGACGAAAAGCGATCTCGAGCAGATCAGAAACGCCGGGGAAAAGGCAGCGATCCTTACCCGCCAGCTCCTCGCTTTCTCCAGGAAACAGAGCATGGAGCCCCGCATCCTCGACCTCAACCGGCTGATAAGCGACATGAGCAAGATGCTCGAGCGGATGATCGGCGAGGACGTGGTCCTTGATTTCCGGCCGGGCGAGGATCTGCCGATGATAAAGGGCGATCCGGCCCAGCTCGAACAGGTGCTGATGAACCTGGCGGTCAACGCCCGCGACGCCATGCCCGGCGGCGGCCATCTGGCCATCGAGACCAGAGCGGTCGAAATCGGCAGGGATCAGAGCATCGGCGGCCACAGCGTTGCGCCGGGCAGATACGTGATGCTGACGGTGGCGGACGACGGCTGCGGCATTCCGCCGGATATCCGGGAAAAGGTGTTCGATCCCTTCTTCACCACCAAGGAGCCGGGCAAGGGCACCGGGCTCGGCCTGGCCACGGTCTTCGGGATCGTCAAGCAGCACGGCGGCGCGATCCACCTGTACAGCGAGGTCGGCCGCGGCACCGCCTTCAAGATATACCTGCCGGCCGGAGACGGGGAAAAGGAGAGCGAGGATGCGGGGGAAGCCGTATCCCAGCCGATGGCGCACGGCAGCGAAACCATCCTGGTGGTTGACGACGAGCCCCTGATCCGCACCCTGGCGGTGGACACCCTCGCGCCCCTGGGATACAACATCATCGGCGCGGCCAGCGGCGACGAGGCCCTGGAGATCCTCGACCGCACCCACGCGCCGGTGGACCTTCTGTTAAGCGACATCATCATGCCCGGTATGCACGGCGCCGAACTGGCCCGCCGGGTGCGGGAGATCTATCCGGGCATCAGGGTGCTCTTCATGACCGGATACCTGGACGACACGGTCATGGAGGGAATGGACCCGGAGGCCACGGTGCTGATGAAACCGCTGTCGCCTTCAGCCCTGGCCGCAAGCATCCGCATGGCCCTGGACGGCTCGGGAGATGGGGGAGGCTGAGGGGCGGCAAAAGGCCGCCCGCGCCCGTCAACGTCAACGAAGCCGTCACCTGTTTTCCGTCTCCAGCATCCTGAATATGAGCCGGAAACCGACCCGGTTGTTGTGGGCGTCGACGCTCCGGTGGCCGCGGTTGGCGCAGCGGACGCTGCCGGGCTCGTCCTTCCACGAGCCGCCGCGCCGGGCCCGGTAGGGCGAGGCCGCGGTGACCACGGGATCGCGTTCCCGGTGGCGGAGGTAGCCGTCGGCGAAATAGCTGTCCTCGGTCCATTCCCAGACGTTGCCGAGCATGTCGTAGAGCCCCAGGGGGTTGGGGGCGAACGAGGCCACCGGCGCGGTGACCGCGAAACCGTCGTCGCAGTCGTGGGCCACGCGGCCGCTCCTTATCTCCTTTTCACCGCCGCGGTCGAGGACGTTGGCGTAACGGCAGGCCTCGTCCGCGTCCCAGCCCCAGAAACGGGGGGAATCGGTGCCGGCCCGGCAGCTGTACTCCCACTGGGCCTCGCTCGGAAGCGAAAAGACCCGGTCGTTGTATTTCGCGCTCAGCCAGGCGGCGAACCCGCGGGCCTCCCGCCAGCTCACGTAGGTGACGGGCTGGTCGTCGCGGTTCAGGGTGCGGCCGCGGAACTCGAGGCTGTCGTGGTCCGGCCGGAAGAGACGATACTGGCCGTTGGTCACCTCGGTGCGGCCGATCCAGAAATCGTCCAGGCAGACCCGGTGGTCCGGGCCCTCGTCCCCGTAGATGCGGCGGTACTTGGCCTCGCCGTAGGAGGCGACGAGGATCTTCTTCTCCCGCCGGCCCTGGCCCATGGTGAAACAGCCGCCCTTGACAAAGACGAACTCCATGCCGGTGTAGCGCTCGGTGAAGACCGCGCCGGGCGCGGCCGGGACGACCTTGTCCTCGGCCACGGCCGCAGCCGCGGAGGAGGCGGCCATCACCTCCTGCGGGGAGGCGGAGCCGGAAAGGATGCGGGCGAGCAGGGCCATCTTCTCCTGCACCCGGGCGAAGTCCGGCGCCGCGATCCCGGCGGTGCGGATGACCGTGCCGGTGCGGCTGTCTATCAGCCGGGCGGTGACCGTGACCTGTCCCTTCCAGGCCATCACCGTCCCGGCCACCAGGGCGTCCACCCCGTAGATGCGGCCGATCTCCGCGCCGCTGTCCGGATCGAGCGCGCCGGAGAGGGCGAGTTTCTGCTCGGCCAGAACCTTTTTCAAGAGCACCCGTTCCTGGAGGACGAAACCGCCTTCCCGGCCCATGGCGGTCATCAGCATCTCCGCCGCCATCGCGCCCGCGTCCGCGGGCAGGCCCTGGCCCCGGCCGTCGCACTCGACCGCCGCCACCCGGCTCGCCGCCGCCGCGCCGACCG
>JALWTY010000275.1 GCA_026993265.1 Desulfobacterales bacterium | reverse complement strand
GTATAATTCATATAGCGGAAGGTTATTTTAATAATAATTATTCTTATGTAAAAATACAAACCTTTTTTATGACCGGCCTGAAAACATATCCCGGTTTTCCCCTGCCGCTCGGCGCGAGCCTGCGGCCGGAAGGGGTGAACTTCAGCCTGTTTTCCGCTCATTCGCGGGCGGCCTGGCTGGTGATCATCGGCCCGGACGGGGAGGAGACCGCCATCCCCCTGGACCGGGAAAAAAACCGCACCGGCCGCGTCTGGCACATCTTCGTCTGCGGTATCGGGCCGGGGACCTGTTACGGCTGGCGGCTCGACGGCCCCCGCACCCCGCCGCACCGTTTCGACCCCGCCATCCTCCTGCACGACCCCTACGCCCGCGCCTTCTCCACCCCGGCGTGGGGCGAGAGCGGGCCGCGGCTCGCCCGGGTGGCCGCCCCCCCGGCCGCAACGCAGGACCACGGCCCCAGGCCGCGGACCCCGATGGCGGAAAGCGTCATCTACGAGCTCAACGTCCGCAGCTTCACGGTCATGGACCAAAAGGTGAGCGCGCCGGGAACCTTTGCCGGTCTTGCCGAAAAGATCCCCTACCTGAAGGAGCTGGGCGTCACCGCGGTGGAGCTCCTGCCGGTCTGCGAGTTCGACGAGACCGCGGTCAGGTTCCGCGACCCGGAGACCGGCGGGCAATTGCGCAACCTCTGGGGATACGCGACCACCGGGTTCTTCGCGCCCAAGGCCTCCTTCTGCGCCGACATGGACGACCCGGCGGCCGAGTTCAGGGCCATGGTCCGGGAGATGCACCGGGCCGGGATCGAGGTCATCCTCGACATGGTCTTCAACCACAGCGGCGAGGGGGACGAGACCGGCCCCACCAGTTTCTTCCGCGGCATCGACAACCAGGTCTACTACCTCACCGACGGGCAGGGCCGCTACCCGGACCACACCGGCTGCGGCCACACCGTGAACTGCAACCACCCGGTGGCAAGCGACCTCATCATCGACTGCCTGCGTTACTGGGCGGCACGGATGGGGGTGGACGGGTTCCGCTTCGACCTCGCGCCGGTCCTGGCCCGGGGCCCGGACGGCGCCATCCTCGACCGCCCTCCCCTGCTCGAGCGGATGAACGCCGACCCGGTGCTCGCCGGAACCAAGCTCATCGCCGAGCCCTGGGACGCGGCCGGGGCGGTGATGACCGGCCGTTTCGCGGCGCAAGAGCGGCGATGGTCCGAGTGGAACGACCGTTTCCGCGACGAGGTCAAGGGATTCTTTTCCAAAACCCCGGTGTCCGCGGCCCGGCTCGCCACCCGGATCTCGGGCAGCGCCGACCTCTTTCCCGGCCGCGGCCCCGGGGCCTCGGTCAACTACGTCACCTGCCACGACGGTTTCACCCTCCGCGACCTGGTCACCTACGACCGCAAGCGCAACCATGCCAACGGCGAGGACAACCGCGACGGCATGGACGACCCCTTCGCCTGGAGCTGCGGCCGCGAGGGCGAGGAGGCCGGCCCGGAGACCGAACGGCTGCGGCGCACCCGCATCCGCTCCATGGCCGCGCTCCTCCTCCTCTCCCAGGGGGCGGTGATGATCGCGGCCGGGGACGAGTTCGGCCGCAGCCAGGGAGGCAACAACAACCCCTGGTGCCAGGACAACCCCACCGCCTGGCTCGACTGGGGCCTGGCGGAGAAGAACCGCGACCTGGTCCGCTTCGTCGCCGGGCTCATCCGCCTGCGCAAGGTCCACGCCTGTTTCCGCAGGGAGGAGTTCTTCACCCCGGAAGGCGGCGAGGTGGCCTGGTTCGGCCCTGCCGGGGAACCCGACTGGTCGGAGGGATGCCAGGCCCTGGCCATGTACCTGAAACACCTGCCCGGCGGCCCGGGACCGGCCCGGGATTTCCTCCTCCTGGCCAACGGCTCGCCGACTGAGACCGTCTTTGTCATCAACCGGCGGATAGCGAACCGGGACTGGCGGCTGCTGGTGGACACCGCCGCGGACCCGCCCGCCGACCTCCGGGAAGACGAGCCCCCCCTTGCCGGGAAACAGGTGGCCGTGGCCGCCTTCGCGGTGACACTGCTGGCCGCAGCCCCCTGATCCCCCCTTTGCGCCAAAGCCGGGTTTGTGGTTTAGTGTTTAGGGGTTTAGGGGCTCAAAGCTCAACGCTCAAACGCTGGAGGATATATGAGCGAAAAAACCATCTACCTGATCGGCGACTCGATGATCGAATTCGGCAACTGGGAGGGCCTGCTTCCCGGTTTCACCCCGGTCAACCTGGGGCGAAGCGGCGAGACCGCGGTGGAGACCCTCTGGCGGCTCGACGAGATCGCCGCGGCCGGCCATCCGGCCCCGGACGTGGTCCTGTTCATGACCGGCACCAACAACATCACCATGGAGGAGTTCGCCTTCTTCCAGGTTTACGACGATATTGTCGCAAAGAGCAGGGAGCTGTGGCCCAAGGCCAGGATCGTCATCAACAGCCTCCTGCCCATGAACCTCTCCTTCCTCGCCCCGGACGCGGTCGGCCGGGTGAACGAAAACCTTTCCGCGGCCGCGGAAAGGCTCGGGGTTGAGTACCTGGACGGTTTCACCCCCTTGAGCGACGGCAGCGGCAACCCGGCCGAGGGGGTGCTCGCCGACGAGGTCCACCTCACCGAGGAGGGTTACCGCCGCTGGGCCGCGGCCATGGCCGACCACCTCTCCTGATCCCGATTCCTTGATGGTCTCGTAACAACTGTTCCTTCCGGCTGGAAACGGCATTTCCGGGGAGTTTTCGCACCTGCCGCTAAAACTCGTAAACTCGGGATAAACCCTCGGACAGACGAGTTTTTTACGCGTCAGGCGCGAAAACTCCTTTTTCCGGAAATCGCCGAAAACGCCTCCAGGAACAGTTGTTACGAGGCTGTCATTCCTTGCCGTCCCCGCCGGAAAACCATGGCCCTGACCAGGGCCCTGCGCCGACAAACAGGTGACAAAATTGTCATCACGGGGTAAATAGCCGAATAGGATATAACCTTTTCGGAATACCCCGGAAACACACCCGCAGGCGCATAGATCCATCAAGGCCATGAACCAGCGCGACCAGTTGACCGACATAACCTGTCTCTACGAGATCACCCGGGCCCTGGCCTCGACCATGGACCTGCGCCAGGGGCTCGAGGAGATCATGGCGGTGCTGGCGGAAAAGAAGGGGATGAAGAACGGCACCGTGACCATCATCAACCCGGTCTCGGGCCAGCTCGAGATCGAGGTCGCGCCCGGTCTTTCCCGCGAGGCCCGCGACCGGGGCAAGTACAAGATCGGCGAGGGCATCACCGGCCGGGTGGTGGCGGCCGGCACCCCCATCGTGGTGCCGCGGATCAGCGAGGAGCCCCTGTTCCTCAACCGCACCGGCACCAGGGCCAAGGCCAGGGGCGGGGACACCTCCTTCATCTGCGTGCCGATAAAAAGGGACAACGAGACCATCGGCGCCCTCAGCGTGGACCGCGACTACCGCAAGAACCTCAACTTTGACGACGACCTCCGCTTCCTCACCGTGGTCAGCAGCCTGATCGCCCAGAGCGTCACCCGGATCCAGGCCATCAACGAGGAGCACCGCCGCCTGGCCCAGGAAAACACCATGCTCCGCCGCGAGCTCTCCGGCAAGTACCAGTTCGACAACATCATCAGCGGTTCCAGCCGGATGCAGGAGGTCTTCGAGATGATGAGCCGGGTGGCCGAGGCCAACGCCACCGTGCTCCTGCGCGGCGAGTCCGGCACCGGCAAGACCCTTATCGCCAAGGCAATCCACTACAACTCCGGCCGCAGGGAGGCGCCGTTCGTGACCGTCAACTGCTCGGCCCTGCCCGAGACCCTGCTCGAGGCCGAGCTCTTCGGCCACGAGAAGGGGGCCTTCACCGGCGCGAGCAGCGCCAGGCCGGGACGTTTCGAACAGGCCGAGGGCGGCACCCTGTTCCTAGACGAGATCGGCGAGCTCTCCCAGGCGGTGCAGATAAAGCTCCTCAACGTGGTCCAGGACCGCGAGTACCAGCGCCTCGGCGGCACCCGGACCATCCGCTGCAACGTCCGCCTCATCGCAGCCACCAACAAGAACCTGGAGGAGGCGGTCAAGAACGGCGCCTTCCGCGAGGACCTCTACTACCGCCTCAACGTCTTTCCCATCTTCCTGCCGCCGCTGCGGGAGAGAAAGACCGACATCATCCTCCTGGCCGAGCATTTCCTGGAAAAGTACAGCCGCGAGAACAACAAGGACATCCGCCGCATCTCCACCCCGGCCATCGACCTGCTCATGCAGTACCACTGGCCGGGCAACGTCCGCGAGCTGGAAAACTGCATGGAGCGGGCCGTGCTCATCTGCGACGACGACACCATCAAGAGCTACCACCTGCCCCCGAGCCTCCAGGTCTCGGAACCGTCGGGCAACGGCGGCTCCCTCTCCTTTGCCCGGGCGGTGGAAAACTTCGAGCGCGAGCTCCTCATCGAGGCCCTCAAGGCGAGCAACGGCAACCAGACCAGGGCCGCGGCCGCGCTCAAGACCAGCCTCAGGGTGGTCAACTACAAGGTCAACAAGTACGGCATCGACTGCCGCCAGTTCAGGAAGGCGCAACCACGATGAAGATCCTGCTCCACGCCTGCTGCGGCCCCTGCAGCGCCGCGCCGGTGCCCGCCCTGCGGGAGGAGGGCATCGAGCCGGTGGCCTTTTTCCACAACCCCAACATCCATCCCTTCCGCGAGTTCAGGCGCAGGCTCGCCGCCTTCAGGGAGCTGGCCGAGGCCTACGGGCTCGAGTGCGAGATCGACCGGGACTACGGCCTGGTGGAATACCTGCGCCTGGTGGTGGGCCGCGAGGAGGAACGCTGCCGGATCTGCTACGAGATGCGGCTTTCCGAAACAGCGCGGAAGGCGAAGACCTTGGGGCTCGAAACCATATCCACCACCCTGCTCTACAGCCGCTACCAGAAACACGAGCTCATCCGCCGCACCGGCGAGGAGATCGCCGCGGCCCACGGCCTCACCTTTCTATACCGCGACTGGCGCGGACTCTGGCAGGAGGGCATCGACCGCGCCATCGCCATGGACCTCTACCGCCAGCCCTACTGCGGCTGCATCTACAGCGAACAGGAACGTTACGACAAGAAACTGCGGCGCAGGAAATAGGGGTTCAGGGGCTTATGGGATTAGGGGGCGGATTCAAGATGATGGTCTCGTAAAAACCCTCAAACAGCTCCGAGGGCAAAAGGTATCCGATCCGTAACCCTACCGGCCACTGTCTCCTGTCCCCTGTCCCCTGTCTCCTGACAGGGCCAGCGCGGCGAGCATTTTCTTCGCCTCCGCGACCGCGTCGGTGCCGGGCCAGGTCTCGATGAGCCCTTCAAGCCGGCGCCGCGCCTCGGCGGTGCGGCCGGTGCGGCGGTAGAAATCGGCCACGTAGAGCTCGTGGCCGGCGATCAGGTTGCGGGCCCGGGCCGCGATGGCCTCGGCGGCCTTGCGGTAGGGGGAACGGGGGAAGTTCTTGTTGAGCCGGGCCACCTGGGCGAGAACCTCGCGGGCCCCGGAGATGTCGCGGTCCACCGTGTCCATCCGGGTTGCCTGGCAGCGGATTGTCTGGAAGATGACGTAGGGGATGACCTCGTTGGCCGGATGTTCCTTTTCGAAGTTCTCGTAGGCGGCCAGGGCCTTGTCGTACTCGTCGAGATAGAAGTGGCAGTCGGCGATCTTGAGCTCGGCGAGGAGGCTGTAGCGGCTGAAGGGGTACTGGTCGCGCAGTTTCTTGAAACGCTCGAGGGCGTCGTAGTAGTCACCCTCGCGGAACAGGGCCAGGGCCTTTTCGGTCATTACCTCGCCGCTTTCCGGTTTCTTCTCCACCGTGGCGCAGGCGGAGACCAGCAACAGCAGGCCGGCGAGGAGCGCCGCCGCCAAGATGCGGACCTGTGAGCGGCGGTCCTGGTTCTTGCCGCGGACCGGGCTCATTTGCCGTGGACCAGGTAGTGCTCCGCGCTCATGGCCGCGACCGCGCCCTCGCCCGCGGCGTTCACCACCTGGCGCACCGCCTTGCTGCGGATGTCGCCCGCGGCCATGACCCCGGGGATGTTGGTGCGCATCTCGCAGTCGGTCTTGACGAAGCCGCCGTCCTCCATCTCCAGGCAGTCGGGCAGCATCTCGCTGTTGGGGATGGTGCCGATGAGGACGAACACCCCCTGGACCGCAAGATCGCTTCTTTCGCCGCTCCTGACGTTCTCGAGCGCAAGCGACTCCACTCCGGCGTCTCCGCCCCTTATTTCCTTGACCACCGTGTCCCAGACGATCTCGACCTTGTCGTTGGCAAAGGCCATCTCCTGGACGATCTTGGTGGCCCGCAGTTCGTCGCGGCGGTGGATGAGATATACCTTTGAGGCGAACTTGGTGAGGTAGACCGCCTCCTGCACCGCGGTGTTGCCGCCGCCGATGACCGCGATCTCCTGGTCGCGGAAAAAGGGGCCGTCGCAGGTGGCGCAGTAGGACACCCCCCGGCCGGTGAGTTCCTTTTCACCCGGCACCCCGAGGGTGTTGGGCCGGGCCCCGGTGGCGATGATGAGGGAATCGCAGGTCATCCCGCCGCCGTCGGCAAGGATGAGGCGGCGCGGCTCGCAGTCGAGTTCGATCCTGGTCACCTCGACCCCGGAACGGATCTCGAGCCCGAACCTCTCCGCCTGCCTGGTCATCTTCTCGCAGAGATCGAAACCGGAAAGGCCTTCCGGGAACCCGGGATAGTTGTCGATCCAGTCGGTCACCATGACCTGGCCGCCGGGCATGCCCTTTTCGAGCATGACACAGTCGAGCTTGGCGCGGGACGCGTACAGCCCGGCGGTGAGCCCGGCCGGGCCGCCGCCGAGTATGACAAGAGCGTGATGTTCCGCCATTTCAATACCTCGCCGGAAAACAAAGCGGCCCCGGAACAAACTCCGGGACCGGCAGGGGAAAATTCATGAGAGGAGACGCGGCCCGGCGCTGTTCCGCTCCGGGCCGGATCCCGAACGCTGCCAGACCGTTGAAAACTGCTGCGCTTTCTGCGCCAGCGCTCGTTTTCAGCGGGCTGCTACAGGGCCTTGTCGAGCATGGCCGCGATCTGGGCCTTGCCCACCGCGCCGGTGACCTGGTCCACCACCTGGCCGCCCTTGAAGACGATCAGGGTGGGAATGGCGCGGATGCCGAAGCGGCCGGGGGTGGCCGGGTTCTCGTCCACGTTCATCTTGGCGACCACGGCGCGGCCCTCGTACTCGCCGGCCAGCTCCTCGACCACCGGGCCGATGGCCTTGCAGGGGCCGCACCAGGGGGCCCAGAAGTCGACCAGCACCGGGGTGTCGCCGTTGATGACGTTGTCGAAATCACTGTCGGTGAGATGGGTTACAGACATCTTGCTTCTCCTTTTGAATCTATAATGGTTTTGAAACTGGTTCCTGAATCCGTGACGGCTTCGTGCTTTTTAGTAAGGCATCAAATTGAAAAAACGTATTTTTTCAACAAGAAACACTTTGACAAAATTTCACCCGCCGCCCTGCGGGGCGTCCGATAGCGGGCCATCTGCTGTGTCGGCAACTCGTTGATATAGCAAACTATAATCAACATCGTTGCCTCCTTGCATCTGGCCCGCTCTCGAACGCTCACGGATTCAGGTGGTTGACCGGATTGGGGAATGAAACCAATCTAACAAACCGCGCCGCATGTTTACAACCTGAATCCGTGACGGCTTTGTGGCTTGCCGTGAATCATCTCCCTGAAAGAATGCCATTTTTTGCTGAAAACAACCCTCATGCGGAAATTTCACCCGCCGCCCTTCGGGGCGGAAACAGGGGGGCAGTCCGGTGGATGCGCCCCTCGGCCCCTAACCCCCTAACAGCCCTAACCAGAGCCGGGGCGGTGAGTCCTGCGGGTCCGCGAGCCAGGCGATAAGCCGGCCGGGCTCGGCAAACGGCAGACGGTCCGCGAGCCCGGCCAGGGTATCGCGGGCCCTGGCCGCCATCTTTGCCGCGGCCTCCTCCCGGCCCGCGGCCCGGTGCACCATGACCCCGGCGGCCCGGATCATCGCCTGGAGGATATCCTTCTCCGCGCCCGCGGACTTGCGCCAGGCCTCCTCGAGCACCTCGTGGACCTCGAAGAAACCGCCGTGGTTCCACAGGGCGCAGGCAATCTCCCATGTGCCCGCCTCCGGGCCTATCTCCTCCTTCACCCGGGAAAAAAGCTCCTTGCGGCCGGCGATGTACTCCCGGTGGGCCGGGGTCGCGGCCAACCCTTCCGCCCTTTTCGTTGCCGCGGCAAAGGGGGCGTCGTCTCCGCGCAGCAGGGCCTCCACCATGCCGGTGGAAAGCAGGTTGCGCAGGTCGCGGGCGGCCCGGTCGTTGAAGGGGTCGAATTGCGCCATCTCAAGCCGCCTCCTCGCGGCCGTAGCGTGATTTCAGGAGAAAGAGACCGCCGGCGAGGATGAAGAAACCGCCGGCGATCACCCGGGGGCCGGGGATCTCGTCCCAGAAAAGGTAACCATAGACCACGGACAGGACAAGGGAGGAGTAGCTGGCCGCGGCCACGGCCGGGGCCCGGTCGCGGCGGTAGGCGTTGGTCATCAGGAGCTGGCCGCAGGTGGCGAGCATGGCCACGGCCGCGATCACGAGCCACTGCCGCCCGTTCATGGGCCGGAAGGTGAGCGCGGCCGGAACCAGGGTGAGGAGGCCGGTTATCATGGTGAAGTTGGCCACGATCACCAGGGGTTCGTCGGTACGGTTGAGGCGGCGGACCATGAGATGGGCCCCGGCCGACGCTAGGGCCGCAAACCCGGCCGCGGCCGCGCCAAGGTTCCACTCGCCGGCAGGATCGAGGATCAGGGCCACTCCGGCCAGCCCGGCCGCGATCGCCACCCAGGCCGCGGCCGGGGCGCGCTCGCCCAGGACCAGGGGGGCGAGCAGGGCGAGAAAGAGCGGCTGGGCCCGGCCGATGAAGACGCAGCCGGCAAGGTCCATGTGGGTCAGGGCGTAGAAAAAGCCGAGCATGGCGCTGGTCCCGAGCAGGGTGCGCACGGCCAGGGCCCTTTTCGCCCGCACCACCAGCGGCCGGCCCTGGAGGGCGAGCACGGAAAAAAGCACCGGCGCCGAGATGAGGCAGCGCAGACACACCATCTGCCAGATCCCGGTTTCCGCGCCCAGGGACTTGACCAGGGCCGCCATGGTGGCAAAACTGGCCGAAGCGAGTAACATCAGGGCAACGCCCATGCATACACCTTCCCGATGGTTGCAAGGAGAGGACGAAGTGAAAGAGGACGAAAAAGAGGAAACCCTCAAGGTAATAGCCGATTTTCTCGAACTCGGCCACGTTGACAACATCGCCGCCATGTTCCGGCAGGACCGCGACCTCTACCGCCTCACCGGCGAGCTTCTCCGGGACGAGCGTTTCACCGTCCGCCTCGGGGTGGCGGTGCTCTTCGAGATCCTGAGCGCGGAACGGCCGGATGAGGCGGCCCTGGCCGTGGCGGCGCTCGAACCCCTGCTCGGCGACGATACCGCCTACGTCCGCGGCGAGGCCGCCAACGTCCTCGGCATCATCGGCACGCCCCATGCCCTGGCCCTGCTGCGCAGGCTCGCGGACGACCCCGAACCCCAGGTGCGCGAGATCGCGGCCGATTTTCTCGTTGGTTAGGGGCTTAGGGGATTAGGGGCTTAGGGTGGGAATTTCCAAAGGGAAATAGTAAGATTAAAATCGCGAAAGCGGCATCCCCGTGAGGCGATTTGATGAATCATGAAGAACTTATTGAGTATTGGCGGCTTGAGGCGGAAGAATCGCTTCGGGTCGCCGGCCATCTTTTTGAAAAGGGAGACTATTCCTACGCGCTTTTCTTTGGCCATCTGGCGGTGGAAAAAATCATAAAAGCCGTCTTTGTGAAAAACACGGGTGAGGATGCTCCGCGTTCCCACAACCTGCTCAGGCTGGCCAGGGCGGCAAACATCGAGATAACTGCTCCTCAAGAGCATAAACTGGTGAGAATCACGGCCTTCAACCTCGAAGCAAGATATCCAGACTATAAAAGGGAGTTCAGGTGCACCCGGGAGTTCAGTGAAAAAGAGATGCAAACGATAAGGGAGGCCTTCTCATGGCTCAAATCGATGCTGAAGTGATGGACAAGGTGCGGCTTTTTCTGGAAAAGCTGCGCGGTCAGGGCGTTTTTGTCAGCCAGGCCTACCTTTTCGGCTCCTGCGTGAGGGGAAACGTCGACAGGTGGAGCGATATCGATCTCGCAATTGTCTCTCCCCAGATAGGACCTGACCGTTTTGAGGAGCGGGTAAGACTGCTGGAATTGGCGGTGTCGGTTGATGATCGCCTGGAGCCCTTGCCGTACAGCCCCGAGGCCTTCCATGACGACGACCCCTTTGTCCGGAAAATAAAGCGGGAAGGGCTTGCCGTCCAGTAGGTTGCGCCCCGCCGCCTTCATAAGCCCCTGTCCCCAATACCTCCCGGTAAACCGGATAAATGCCCCCCCTGAGCGACCACCTCATCCTGACGGCCCTTCTCGTCCTGGCCGCGTCCTTCACCGGCGCGGCCGCGGGCTTCGGGAGCGCCACCGTCATGATGCCGGTTCTCTCACTGTTCGTGCCGGTTCCCGCGGCCCTGCTCTTCACCGGGGTGATCCACCTCTGCGGCAACCTTTGGAAGGTTATCCTGTTCAGGAAGGGGTTTTCCGCAAGGCTGGTTTTGGGGTTCGGCATCCCCGGGATCGCGGCCGGGTTTGCCGGGGCCTCGCTCGCGGGCGTCCTGCCGGAGCTGCCGCTGAAACGGATACTGGGAATCTTTCTCCTCGGGTATGTGTTTTTTCTGCTGGCGAAAAGGAATCGGACGGTCCCGGCGCCCCCCCCGGCCCCGGCGGGCCACCGCCCCGTTCCCCCCCCCCCGCCCCGCCGACACCACGCGCGCCCCCGCCCTCCGCGGCACAC
>JALWTY010000274.1 GCA_026993265.1 Desulfobacterales bacterium | reverse complement strand
CTAAACCCCTAAGCCCCTAAACCCCTAAGCCCCTAATCCCCTTGGTAAAAAACGGGGGGCGGGCCGACGAAGGAGGGAGCGGCCCGCCCCCCCTCGGGACAGGCAGACCTTGCCCGGACTCAGAAACCGAGTTCCAGGCTCAGCCCGCCAAACAGGAAACTGTCCTCGCGGTCGTTGATTACGGATTCGTTGTCCGCCTCGAGCCGGTCGCCGGCCTTGCCGCTCAAGGGGAAGGAGTAGGAGAGCGACGGGGTGATGGTGACGTTTTCAGCCACCGGCAGGGTGAGGGAGGCGCTGACGAGTCCGTCGTGCCACTCGTTGTAGTCGGCCTCGTCGTCGTAGTATCCGGCCGAGGCGGACAGGTCCAGGCTGATGTCCCTTGCCAGCGGCACCGAGTGGGACACGCCCAGGCTCGCATACCAGCCCTGGACGCCGGTGATCTCCTTGTAAACCGTGAGAGCGGGGGCAAGGGGCACATCGAGGCTCACGCTGACGTAGACCTCCTGGGAGTCGTTGGCGTTGTCGAGGCCGTAGTAGATGTATCCCGCGCCGTATCCTATCTTGCCGGCGGAGCCGTCGTAGCTGATGGTCAGGTCGGTCTCGTTGAAGTTGCTGGTCTCATCGCCGCTTGTTGCGTACTGCTCGGTGTCGAGGTTGCCCCAGAGGTTCAGGCCGAAACCACTGGCAGATACGGTCATGGAGGGCTGGATCACCAGGCTGTCCCGGCTGTAGGCCCAGCCCCGCCAGATGTACTGGCTCATGAAGGCCACGCTCGCGTCGGCCGAGGGCTTGCTTTCTTCCGCAAGGGCGCCGGTCGCGCCGGCGGCGATTGCCGCGGTCAGGGCCATGGTGCTCAGGGCTTTTCTTGCGCGTACGTTCATTTCAAATGCTCCTTTTTTGGTGTTTTGCGGTGGATGACGGCCGGGGGGAACTGTCCGCCCCGGCCATGTTTGCCGTTATCAGGCGCTTACCTGAAAATCGTGGTAGGCGCTGGCGCCGTGCTCGCCCACGTCCAGGCCTTCCATCTCCTCCTCGCGGCTGACCCGCAGGCCCACGGTCTTGTCGATGAGCTTGAAGAGGATGAAGGCGCAGCCGAAGGACCAGATGAAGGCCGCGCCGATGCCGGTGAGCTGGGTCATGACGATCTTGGCGGTGACCCCTTCGGCGTTGAAGAGGCCGGCCGCGAGCGTCCCCCAGGCCCCGCAGACGCCGTGGACCGATACCGCGCCCACGGGATCGTCGATGTGGATGCGGTCGAAGAAGATGACCGACAGGACCACCAGGACACCGGCGATGGCGCCGATGACCACGCTGCTTGCCGGGCTGACGTTGGCGCATCCGGCGGTGATCCCGACCAGGCCGGCAAGGGCGCCGTTCAGGCTCATGCCCGCGTCAGGCTTTTTGAACATAATCCAGGCGGTGATCATGGCCGTGACCACGCCGGCTGCGGCGGCGAGGTTGGTGTTGACGAAGATCATGGCGATGTCGGTGTTGCCCGCGGTGGTGGAGCCGGGGTTGAAGCCGAACCAGCCGAGCCAGAGGATGAACACGCCCACCGCGGCGAGCGGGATGTTGTGGCCGGGGATGGCCTTGACCTCGCCGTTCTTGCCGTACTTGCCGATCCTGGGGCCGAGGACCATGGCCCCGGCCAGGGCGGCCCAGCCGCCGATGGAGTGGACCACGGTGGAACCGGCGAAATCGATGAATCCCATGCCCTCGAGCCATCCCTTGCCGTGGAACAGGCTGCCCCAGGCCCAGCTGCCGAATATGGGGTAGATGAAGGCGCTGATCACCGCGCTGTAGAGCAGGTAGCTGGTGAACTTGGTCCGCTCGGCCATGGCGCCGCTGACGATGGTGGCGGCGGTGGCGGCGAACACGCACTGGAACATCCAGAAGGCCAGCACCCACGGGTCTCCGCCCGGCTTGAAGTCGCTCAGGAAAAAACCGTCGGTGCCGAACCATCCGGTCCCGGTGGCGCCGAACATGAGCCCGAAGCCCACGGCCCAGAAGGCGAGCGAGCCGATGGAGAAGTCCATCAGGTTCTTCATCATGATGTTGACCGCGTTCTTGGCCCTGGTGAACCCGGCCTCGACCATGGCGAACCCGGCCTGCATGAAGAAGACCAGGGCCGCGGCCACGAGGGTCCATACGTAATCGAGATGGGTCTGAACCTCCTTTGCCGTGACCGTGTCGCCGGCCCAGGCGATGGCCGGCATGGCGACGAGACCCAGCAACAGAAGGGCGCTTGTCCTTTTTCTCATGGTTTTCCTCCGTTTTTGATGCGGTTTTGATTTGCTGACGCGGTTGTCCGCCCGGCTCAGATCGCCTGCTCGTCGCGCTCGCCGGTCCTGATCCGCAGGACCGCCTCCACCTCGGAGACGAAGATCTTGCCGTCGCCGATGTTGCCGGTGCGGCAGGTCTCCATGATGACGTCCGTCACCTTGTCCGCCTGCGCCGCCGGCACCACCACCACGACCTGGGTCTTGGGGATGAAATCCACCTGGTACTCGGCCCCCCTGTATATCTCGGTATGCCCTTTCTGGCGTCCGAACCCCTTGACCTCGCTGACCGTCATGCCGGTGACCCCGATATCGGTCAGGGCCTCCTTGAGGTCGTCGAGCCGGAATGGCTTGATGACCGCTTCGATCCGTTTCATGGCGTTCCTCCTGTTGGCTTTACAGTTATTGCAAAAATGTTTTTCGGAGATTTCCGAAAAATTTGCCCTGTTCGGCGGGCTGCCGTTTGTCCGGCTCTTGTTTCACTTCCCGTGCCACTCCGGGGCTTGTTTTTATAAATTC
>JALWTY010000273.1 GCA_026993265.1 Desulfobacterales bacterium | reverse complement strand
TCGCTTTGGTAAAAGAAATCACGAGCGCCCTTGTCGGCGCCTTTCCCGACGATGTCGAGGTGGAGCTGTCCGACAGCGGCATCGACGCCCTGATCGAGCGCTCCGGTTTCCGGGAGCGGAAGGCGGCGGAGCTGTGCCGCGCCATGGGCGCGGACATGGGGCATGGAATCCGGCTGCTGTCCCAGAAGAAGGGGATGCGCCGCCTGGTTCTCGACCGGTCGGCGGTGGAGGATCCGGTCGGTTTCATCAACGAACTGGTGCAGAAGAGTTTCAGCGGCGCGTAACAGCCTGTTGAAAACGTACTGTTATGCGGTGCATGTGCGCCCCGCAGGGCGGCAGGGTGACCGCCTTGTTTCAGGCGGATGACCGCGAACAGCCTGGAGCCCTGACGGATTCAGGACAACACCAAAAGCAGAATCAAGGAGTCAGGCAATGATGTTTCCCGATTACCGCCCCCGCAGGCTGCGGCGCAACGAGGCCATGCGGTCTCTCATCCGCGAGACCTCGATTTCGGCCGCCAACCTCATCTACCCGCTCTTTGTCATGCCCGGCAAGAATGTCCGCGAGGAGGTGCCCTCCATGCCCGGCGTCTTCCGGATGTCGGTGGACAAGCTCGCGGCCGAGGCGCGGGAGTGCCTTGACCTCGGGGTGAACCACGTAATCCTCTTCGGGCTGCCGGAGAAAAAGGACCCGGTCGGCTCCGGGGCCCACGCGAAGGACGGCATCATCCAGCGGGCCATCAAGGAGATCAAGAACAAGGTTCCGGAGATGATGGTCACCACCGATGTCTGCCTGTGCGAGTACACCGATCACGGCCACTGCGGGGTGATAATCGAGGGCATGGTGGACAACGACGCCACCCTCGAGGTCCTGGCCGCTACCGCCCTGTCCCACGCCAGGGCCGGGGCCGACATGGTCGCCCCTTCCGACATGATGGACGGCCGGGTGGCCGAGATCCGCGCCGCCCTGGACGAGAACAACTTCGTCAACGTGCCGATCATGAGCTACGCGGTCAAGTACGCCTCGTCCTTCTACGGCCCCTTCCGGGACGCGGCCGAGTGCGCTCCCCAGGAAGGCGACCGCCGCGGCTACCAGATGGACCCGGCCAACAGCCGCGAGGCCATGCGCGAGGCCACCCTCGACGTGGAGGAGGGCGCGGACATCCTGATGGTCAAACCGGCGGTGGCCTACCTCGACATAATCAGCCGGCTGCGCGACGAGTTCGACCTGCCCATCGCCGCCTACCACGTCAGCGGCGAGTACGCGATGATCAAGGCGGCCGCGGAAAAGGGCTGGATCGACGGCGAGCGGGTCATGGCCGAGACCCTGCTCTCCATCCGCCGGGCCGGGGCCGACATCATCCTCACCTACTTTGCCAAGGACATGGCCCGGCTTTTGGGCTGAGCGGCCACGAGGCGCCGGACCTGCGGCGTTACCGCCCGGCTCACGTAGCTCCAAGTACGCTTCGCCGTGCGGTGCCTTGCATCTCCGGCGCCTCGTGGCCGCTGTTTTTGGGCGCCGGATCTGCGGCGTTACCGCCCGGCTCACGTAGCTCCAGACGCTTCGCCGTGCGGTGCCTTGCATCTCCGGCGCCTCGTGGCCGCTGTTTTTGGGCGCCGGATCTGCGGCGTTACCGCCCGGCTCACGTAGCTCCAGACGCTTCGCCGTGCGGTGCCTTGCATCTCCGGCGCCCCGTGGCCGCTCCGTGGGGGGAGGAGATACCGCGTTGCGCCCCCGTAGGGCACGGGTACGCCTTTCACTCCCCAGGCCCGGAGGGGCTGTAGGTTCTATGCCAGCCCGTTGAAAAACGTAGCGAGCGCAGACGAGGCAAGGAAAAATCCGGCGAAAAAGCGCAGTTTACATAGGGTAAATGAGCATTTTGAGCCGGATTTTGACGCCGCATCGTCAAGCGCAGTAGTTTTTCAACGGGCTGTTAACGGGCTGATAAGTCCTGATAGGCCATATAACTTTCTACTTCTTCAGCGTGATCCGCAGGCGGTGCGCATGATCGACGACATTCTGGCCTGGCCGTGGCGCGGCGGCGGCCGCCGCAACCGTCTCGTGTCCTTGATCAAGACGATCTGCCGGGTGGTGCTTATAGTTGGCCGCGAGTTCCGGCGCGACCAGATTCCCTTGCGGTCCGCGGCCCTGGCCTTTGCCGTGCTCCTGTCGCTCGTGCCGGTGCTGGCGTTGGGGACCGCGGTGATGAAGGGACTGGGCGGCGCGGGACACCTCCGCACCGCCGCCCACGCCCTGGTGGACCGCCTCGGCGGGGAGCAACCCGCGGCCGTGGTTCCTGACCAGGAGGGGGACCGGCAGCTCACCCTGATCGTAAGCCTCCACCGGGCCGTGGACCAGGTCTTCGTCTATGTGGACCGCACCAACTTCGCCACCCTCGGCACCATCGGCATTGTCGGCGTCCTGTGGGCCGCGCTCTCGGTCCTGGGCAACATCGAGCGGGCCATGAACGCCATCTGGCACACCAGGGTGCAGCGGAGCGTGTTCCGCAAGGTGGTGGATTACCTCGCCCTGACCATGCTCTTTCCCCTGTCGGTCAACATCGGCCTTGCGGCCATGACCGCGTTGGCGAGCCCGAAGATAAAGAATTTCCTCCTCGTATTCATCCCCGACCCGGTCCTGCTGGCGCGGCTGCTGGGGCTGTTGCCGGCCGCGCTTCTCATCCTCACCTTCACCACCATGTACGCCTTTCTCCCCAACACCCGGGTCAAGCGGGCCGCGGCCCTGGCCGGCGGAGTGGTCGGCGCGCTAGGCTGGATGATATTCCAGGCAGCCTATCTGAAACTCCAGTTCGGGGTGGCCCGCTACAACGCCATCTACGGCTCGTTCGCCATCCTGCCGCTCTTTTTTCTCTGGCTGCACGTGAGCTGGATGATCTTTCTGACCGGGGCCGAGGTCAGTTTTGCGGTCCAGAACCACGATACCTATCACTGGCACAGCAGACCGTCCTCCCCCCTGGCCCGCCTGCGGCTGGCGGTGGAGATCCTTGCCCGTGCGGCGGAATCCTTTGCCGAGCGCAAGGGGTTCCGCCCCGCGGACATAGTCATGGCCACCGGGGCCCAGGACGGCGAGGTGCGGGAGTTGATCGAGCTGCTCCACAAAAACGGCCTCCTCCGCCGGGAGGGCCGTCTTTTCTTCCCGGCCGCGCCGCCGGAGAAGATCCCCCTGGCCGAGGTGTGCGGGCTCGTCCTCGGCCGGGCCGCCGATGATGAAGGCCCGGCCGGCATCATCGCCGGGGCCGTGGATGAGGCGGCAGAGAACATGGACATAACCGGAAACAGGCAGGTTGCCCGGATGATAGGGGATTAGGGGCTTAGGGGTTTAGGGAGGGTAGTGGGTTAGCAGCCCGTTGAAAAACGTAGCGAGTGCAGACGAGGCAAGGAAAAATCCGGCGAAAAAGCGCAGTTTACATGGGGTAAATGAGCATTTTGAGCCGGATTTTGACGCCGCATCGTCAAGCGCAGTAGTTTTTCAACGGGCTGTCAGGGGTTGCCGGGGTTGCAAGGCCGTCGAACCATACCACCCGCCCGCCGAGGCTCACCTTTTCTTTCGAAAGCCTTTCCAGCTCCGTTGCCACCAGGGGGCACTTGACCACCAGCAGGTGACACACCGGCCTTCCCGTATCCTCTCCGGCCAGGGTCTCGAAGTTGCCCTGGCCCTTGCTGATTATCAGGTCGGCTTCCTTGAAATGGCGCAGTAACTGCGGCGAGCACTTTTTCAGCACCGTGCCGGGGATGGCGGCGCCGTTTTCTATCACTTTCGCCACCCGGTCGATTCCGCAGGCGCGGGCGTCTTCAATGGTGGCGTCGTTGATGATCGGATGCGATTTCACCGCCACGGTCACCCTGGCCGGTATCATTTCGATCAGCAGGCGGTCGAAGGCCAGTTCCCCGGCGTTGTCGGCCAGGTAGAGAATTTTTTCCGCTTTGGCGATCTTCCGGGCGAGCGCGTCCCTGTGGTCGATGACCGGCGGGGTTTGGAGGCAGGCCTTGATGCTTGCGTCCAGGTCGAAATCGCCATGGGCCCCGTAGTCGATGACGTTGCCGCTGATGGCGAGGCTCATGGCCGCAGCCAGCGGATCGTCCGCCTGCTGCACCGCCTCGGCCGCCTTGCCGAGGCGGGCCAGGGCGGCGCGGTTGCTTTGCCGCTTTATCTCCGCGAACGGGTCCGGCCTGCCGCTTTTCTCGGCGATGAAACGGTACAGGGGCTCGGAGTTCTCAGGCGGGCTTGCGGAGAAGTCCATCCCGGCGATCACTCCGGCAGCCCCGGCCGCGAGCCCGGCGGTCTCCTCTTCCCCAAGCCCCATGACCGCGGCCGCGCGCAGGGTCTGCTCGAGGAAACAGGGCAGGCATTGTGGCTTCGTCGTCATCATGGTTAATGGCTGCCAGTAGACAGGAAACAGGAGACAGTCGGCGGATGCGGCCTTCGGCCGCCACCTTTCAAAACCCTAAACCCCTAATCCACTACTACGGTCCAACAGATATCCTTCCCTGGGATTGGCCAGGGCCGCGAAGATGCTCCTTTTGCATCCGGGCGCGGCGGCCTCGAGTCCCTTTATCATCTCCCGCACCGCGGCCCGGCGGGAATCGTCGGCGTGGGGGCAGGGGTCCTTTACCGGCCTGATGTTGTTTTGCTCCGCGGCCGCGACTATTTCCTTCTTGGCGAGCAGGGCCAGGGGGCGGATGAGCTCCAGGCGGCCGGAGAAAAGGGACTGCCGCGGAACCATGGTGCTGAGGTTGCCGCTGTAGACGAGGTTGAGGAAAAAAGTCTCGATCAGGTCGTCCTTGTGGTGGCCGAAGGCGATCTTGTTGCAGCCCAGGGCGCGGGCCAGCTCGAAGAGGTGGTTGCGCCGCTTTCTCGCGCAGTGGAAACAGACGTTTTTCCCCCCTTCCGCAGCCAGGGCCGCGGGGCCGTAGGCGGTCCGCTCTATCCTGAGGGCGAGTCCCAGCCCCTGGCAGGCATTGGCCACCGCCTCCGCGGCCCCCTCCTGGTATCCCAGGTCGATGTGGACGTTTATGAGCCCGTAGTCCACCGGCGCCTTCCTCCGCCACCAGGCGAGAAGGGCGGCGGTGAACAGCGAGTCCACTCCGCCGCTCACCGCCACCATGACCCGGTCGCCGTCGGCCAGCATCTGCCATGCGAGCATGGCCTGGCCTATTTTTCTGTTGATGGCCGGTGGGAGCTTCATGTCAGAAGACAGAAGTCAGAGGACGGAAATTGGCTGGCGGGCTATGGCTCATGGCTGATGGGTGTTGGTCAGGGTAACCTCCAACGAGGCCCGCCTACAGGCTCCCCTTTGACGACGGCACCCCCTCGAGGCGGGGATCGATGGATGTGGCCTGGTCCAGGGCCCGGCCCAGCGATTTGAACACCGCCTCGAGGATGTGGTGGGTGTTCTCGCCCGCGATCATCTCCACGTGCAGGGTTATCCCCGCGTGCAGGGAAAAGGCGCGGAGGAACTCCTGGCCGAGCGAGGTGTCAAAGGAGCCGACCCTGGCCTCGGGCAGCCGGACCGCGTAGTTGAGGTAGGGGCGGCCGGAGATGTCCAGGGTCGTGCGCACCAGGGTCTCGTCCATGGGCAGGGATGAGAAACCGTAACGCCGGATGCCGCGGCAGTCGCCCAGGGCCGCCTTTATGGCCTGGCCGAGGCAGATGCCGGTGTCCTCCACCGTGTGGTGGTCGTCGATCTCGGTGTCGCCTTTGGCGCGGATATCGAGGTCGAAGAAACCGTGGACCGCAAACAGGGTGAGCATGTGGTCGAGAAACGGCACCCCGGTGGCGACATCGGCCCTGCCGCCGCCGTCCAGGTCGATGGACACCCTGATATCGGTCTCCCGGGTGGCGCGTTCAACCTTGCCCCTGCGTTTTTTTTCGATCATGGTCGCATCTCCTTGGTTTGAATGGCTCGTCCATGAACGAAATTAACAGGATATGGCTCCGGCGGGCAACATCTGTTTTCCTGTCGGGGCGCGGCCTGGGAGGTGATTTTTTTCTGTTGACATGGGCAAACGATGGTGTATAAATGACACTCGCTTTTTGAAGCGCAGGCGGGAATAACTCAGTGGTAGAGTGCAACCTTGCCAAGGTTGAAGTCGCGGGTTCAAATCCCGTTTCCCGCTCCAGCTGAACTCGAAAAAGGTTCGACAAGCTTCGGACCTTTTTTTCTTTTTTTCAGCGTCCGGCGTTTGGGTTCCGGGCGGTGTTTTTTTGAAAGTGAATCCGGGAATCAGGACAATGAAGACCCATCTTACTCCGGTAAAGGAGATTGAGCGCAAGTGGTATGTGGTGGACGCCGACGGCAAGGTGCTGGGCCGGGTCGCATCCGAGATAGCCCGCCGTCTGCGGGGCAAGCACAAGCCGAACTATTCCACCTTCATGGACGTGGGCGATTTCATCGTCGTGGTCAACGCCGACAAGGTCCGGCTGACCGGCAAGAAATGGGACGACAAGATATACTACCGGCACACCGGCTACATGGGCGGCCTCAAGCAGATGACCGCAAGGGAGATGCTCGAGAAGAAGCCCGAGGAGCTGATCCGCAAGGCGGTGCGCGGCATGCTCCCCAAAAACACCCTGGGCCGGGCCCAGCTCAAGAAGCTCAAGGTCTACGCCGGCGGCGAGCATCCCCACGAGGCCCAGCAGCCCGAACCTCTCGACATCTGAACGTGATTCAGGCAATAAACCATCTGGAGCGTTAGGAATATGGCAGCGGAAAGATATTACGCCACCGGCAAGAGGAAGACCGCGGTGGCCAGGGTCTGGCTGACCCCCGGCAAGGGCGAGATCAAGGTCAACCGCAAGTTCTCCATCGAGGACTACTTCGGCGGCGGCGACGACTACCGCCAGAAGGTGGAGAAGCCCATGGCCATAACCGAGACCATCGGCAAGTACGACGTGCTCGCCACGGTCAAGGGCGGCGGCAAGTCGGCCCAGGCCGAGGCGCTGCGGCACGGCATCTCCAAGGCGCTGCTCGGCGTTGATCCCGAGTTCCGTCTCACCCTCAAGAAGGCCGGGCTCCTCACCCGCGATCCGCGGGCCAAGGAACGCAAGAAGTACGGCCAGCGCGGCGCCCGGGCCCGTTTCCAGTTCTCCAAGCGTTGATATCCAACGCAAGGCGCGCTTGGGCGATGGCTCAGGAATCGGCGGCAGAACCCTTGCGGCCCGGCCGTTTCGCGGCGGCCGCGAGATATTGAACCACCTTTCGGGAAGACGGCACGGCCGTTTTCCCGATTTTTGTTTTTATGGTGTGAGATGAATAAGATCAGGGCGGCGGTCATCGGCGGCTCCGGCTACACCGGGGCCGAGCTTGCGCGTATCCTTTCCCTCCATCCCGCGGCCGACCTGGCCGCGGTGACATCGCGGGCCAACCGCGGGCGCGCTCTCTCCGAGCTTTTCCCCCATCTGAACGGAATCTGCGACCTGGCTTTCGAAGAGGCCGATCCGGTCTCCCTCGGAAAGAAGGTGGACGTGGCCTTCACCGCCGTGCCCCATGCCGCTGCCATGGCCGTGGTCCCGGAGCTGCTCGCTTCCGGCTGCCGGGTGATCGACCTGAGCGCCGATTTCCGGATCCGTTCGCGGGAGGTGTACGAGGAGTGGTACGTTCCTCACACCGCGCCGGAACTTCTCGCCGACGCGGTGTACGGCCTGCCCGAGATCAGGCGCAAGGAGATCGCGGAGGCCAGGCTGGTTGCCAACCCCGGCTGTTATCCCACCAGCATAATCCTGGCCGCAGCCCCCCTGCTCGCCGCCGGGGTCATCGATCCGGATACGGTGATCGCCGACTCCAAGTCAGGCACCAGCGGCGCGGGCCGGGGCGCTAATGTGGCCACCCTGTACTGCGAGGTGACCGACGGTTTCCGGGCCTACAAGGTGGCGTCCCACCGTCACACCCCGGAGATCGAGCAGGAGCTTGCCGGCGCCTGCGGCCGGGAGATGACCATCAGCTTCACTCCCCATCTGGTTCCCATGTCCCGCGGCATCCTGAGTACCGTGTACGCCGGCTTGGCCGGTGACATATCCGCCGCCGGGGTGATGGAGATATACGAGAAGGCATACGCGGACGAGTATTTCGTCCGTCTCTGCGCCGGAGACGCGCTGCCGGCCACCCAGTACGTGCGGGGCAGCAACTTTTGCGACATCGGTTTCCGCCTCGACCGCCGCACCGGCAGGATCATTATGGTATCGGCCATCGATAACCTGGTCAAGGGCGCGGCCGGTCAGGCGGTGCAGAACATGAACGTGATGTTCGGTCTGGACGAGAAAAGCGGGCTTCTCGCCAGGCCGCTTTTCCCTTGAATAACGGCGGATGGGGCGCAACATCAGGATCGAGGTGGCCTTTGACGGCACCGCCTACAGCGGCTGGCAGCGGCAGAAGAACCGGCCCACGATCCAGGGCGAGCTCGAGCGGGCTGCCGCCAGGCTCACCGGCGAGAAAACCGTGGTGCACGGCGCGGGCCGCACCGACGCGGGCGTTCACGCCCTGGCAATGACCGCGTCGTTCGTCACCGGCGGCAACATCCCGGACAGGGGTGTCGTAAACGGCTTGAACTCTTTCCTGCCACCGGATATAAGGGTGCTCCGCGCCCGGGAGGCCGATCCTGACTTCCATCCCCGCAGGAGCGCCGCCGGCAAGGTGTACGCATACCATCTGTCCTTTGGCTCGCCGGGACTGCCCACGGAACGCCTGTACTGCTGGCAGATAAATGATATGCTGGACCTTGAGGCCATGGCCGCCTGTGTGGAGCTGGTGCGCGGCACCCATGACTTCTCCAGCTTCGAGGCCGCCGGTTCCCGTGATCCCGGCAGACCGGGCCGGGGGGCGGTGCGGACCATATTCGCGGCCACGGTCGGGGAGACGGGGCCGGGCCGGGCGGTGGTCAGGCTGCATGGCGACGGTTTCCTGCGCCACATGGTGAGAAACATTGTCGGCACCCTGGTCCTGGCCGGGCAGGGACGGATGACGAGAGATGGGTTTGCCGCGGCCCTGGCCGCAAGAGACAGGGCCGTTGCCGGGCCGACCGCCCCGGCCCGCGGGCTTTTTCTTGAAAAGGTGCTGTACCCGTGATCCTGGGTGCGGTTGTTCGTGTGATACCGGTCCGTCAGTCCGTTGAAAACCGGGCGCGGGTGAAGATGAGGCAAGCGCAGGATACTGCCGCAGAATCATCGGGCGAGCGGTTTCCTCAGCAGACGCGATGACCTTTCTGTTTACAGATTTTCAGACCTGACAGGAGCAGGTGCCATGAGCGAGAAGATCAGCCTTGCGGACAGACTTTCCAAAATCAAGCCATCCCCGACCCTGGCGGTGAACGCCAGGGCCAAGGCCCTGCGGGCCGAGGGCGCGGACGTGCTCAACTTCAGCGTGGGCGAGCCTGATTTCGGCACCCCTGAAGCGGCCTGCGAGGCGGGCAAGAAGGCCATAGACGACGGTTTCACCCGCTATACCCCGGTGCCCGGCATCCCGGAGCTCAGGGAGCGGATCGTGGAGCTTTACGAAAAGGAGCACGGCTGGACCTACAGCCCGGAGCAGGTGCAGGTCTCCTGCGGCGGCAAGCACGGGCTCTACAACATGGCCCAGGCCATGTTCAATCCGGGCGACGAGGTGCTCATTCTCGCGCCCTACTGGGTATCGTATCCGGCCATCGTCATCCTCGCCGGGGCCGAGCCGGTCTTTGCGCCGCTCTCCGAAGACAGGAATTTCGATCTCGATCCGGAAGTGCTGAAGAAACACGCAAGCCAGAAAACCCGCGGCATCATCGTCAACAGCCCCTCCAACCCCACCGGCGCGGTTCTCTCGCAAGAGGCGCTCGAGGCGGTGGCGGAGATGGCCCGCGAGCACGGCTGGGTGGTGATAAGCGACGATATCTATGACACCATCTGTTTTTCAGGCGAGCGGCCGCCGCACATCCTCGATGTCGCGCCCGACCTCAAGGATCAGGTGCTGATTCTCAACGGCGTTTCCAAGTCCTACGCCATGACCGGCTGGCGCATCGGTTATTCCCTCGGTCCGGCCCACGTGATCGCGGCCATGAACAAGATCCAGAGCCAGAGCACTTCCAACCCGTCGTCGGTGGCGCAGATGGCGGCTCTGGCGGCCATCGAGAGCGGCCGCGGCTTTGCCGACATGATGACCGACGCCTTCCGGGAAAGGCTCGACTATCTGCTTGGCGAGTTCGCCTCCATGGAGGGGGTTGAGTGCGTCCGGCCCAGCGGCGCTTTCTACGTCTTTCCCAACCTCAGCGCCTACTACGGCCGCAAGGCAGGAGACCGGGTGATCGACGGCTCGGTGGCCATGAGCGAGTACCTGCTCGAGGAGGCCCTGCTCGCCACCGTGCCGGGCGCGGCCTTCGGTTCAGACGCCTATGTGCGTTTTTCCTTTGCCACTTCGATGGATGTGCTGAGGGAGGGAATGGCCAGGCTCAGGAAGGCCCTGGCCGCGCTGGGGTAGGCTTTGGGCCTGCTCAGGACGGTTCTTCCGCCTCCTCGCTCAAGGCCCAGGTCCAGCTGTCCATCGGCCTCGGGCGGGAGAGGGGTTTGGCGCCGTTCTTGGTGTAACACTGGTAAACCCATGAGCCGGTGCGGTCAACAAAGACCCGGATAAGGCCCAGGGTGTGATGCTTGTACCAGCCCTCCTTGAAACCGCCATCCATATCATCCGGCCCCCCTTTCCTCTGCAGCAGGCGACATACAGCCTTCAGCGTGGTCTCAGCTACAGGGAGAATTATATAGGGGCTGCAGCGCTCCGGTCAAGCGGTGGCCGTTTGTCCTGCCGGGGGAGCCGGGGGCGTCTGCGGAATGCGTCCCGGGCAGGCTGGTTGTTCAGTCTGTGGCTGCGGTTTCCGGCTCTTCCCCGGCGCAATCGCTGTCGTCCGGGCATCCGCAGCAGCCGGTTCCCCTGGCCATGCGGATGATTCCCGTGATGGCCGCTCCGGCCGCCGCAACCACGATAATCGCAGCAATGAGATTACCGTCCATTTTTCCCCTTCCCGTTTTTCCTTTTTCCTGTCGAACTGCATGGGCTGGAACAGTTACCTGTAACCATATTTCAATATAACCTGAAAAAAATAATTTCCAATTATTTTGCTTCCGCAAGGGGAGAGGGGGATAGGG
>JALWTY010000272.1:1871-2835 GCA_026993265.1 Desulfobacterales bacterium | reverse complement strand
GAACTGAGGGGGTATGTCCCGGCTGGTGGCGCCGAGGGCGCGCCTGAGACCGTTCTTCTTTGGTCGCGCGCCCACCGAGATGAGCAGGATATTCATCAGGACCACGCCGCCGACAATCAGGCTGAGACCCGCCAAGGCGACCAGCAGGATGGAGAGGGTACGGGACGTCCCCCTTGCCATCTTGGCAATGGATACGGGCGAGGCGATGCGGAAGTCGTCCTCCCGGGGCGGGGTGATGTGGTGCCGCGCGTGGATCAGGGCGCGGATCTCCTTGATCTGCCGCGGCATCAGTGCCGCGTCCCTGGTGATGATCCGGATGGCCCCCACGTAATCGACGTTCAGGATGCGACGCATGGCCGTGGTGATGGGGACGATGATGCGGTTATCAAAGTCGCCCCCCATCGGGCTTGTGCCCCTCTTTTCCAGGACCCCCTTCACGGTGAGACGAACCTTGTTGACATAGATATGTTCCCCCACCGGATCGCTGTCACCGAAGAGCTCCCGCCTGATTGTCCGGCCGATCACGCATACCCTGGCCATGGTGGCAACGTCCTGGTCCGTTATCCCATCCCCTTCAGCCGCGTACCAGTTCCATGCCTCGTGCCAACTGGGCTCCACGCCCCAGAGCACCCCCTGGTACTGGTTGGCCTCGTGTTTCACGTTGATGCGGAACCTCCAGGCCATGGGGGAGACGATCTCAATGTCCCCGACCTGTTCCCTCACCGCCCGGGCGTCGTCCAGGGTCAGGGTCGTGACGGTCATGTCGGGGGGCGGCATGTCCTTGCCACCGCCGGCGATCAGCATCATCGCCCGCGGGCCGAAGGTCTCCACCCGCTTCATAACCCGCTTTTCCGTCCCCTTGCCAAGGGCCATGATCACGGTGAGCGCGGCGATGCCCACGATGGTCCCGGCCATCATGAAAAAGGTGCGCGTCTTGTTGGCGCCAAGGGCCTGGATGCCCTGG
>JALWTY010000272.1:0-1861 GCA_026993265.1 Desulfobacterales bacterium | reverse complement strand
ATGAAGTGCCGAACAGTATGAATATGCACTTTTCTCCTTCTCCTCTTCCGAGTACTCACCATCATCATCATCATCATGATAATAATCATCATCATGATGAGCACGATCCTCCGCATCCTCATCTTTTATCCTCCCCGGTGCCGAGCCGCTCGAGTTCCAGGTCCGGGTCGCGCTGACTCCCGACCGCCCCGTCTTCGGCTACCTTGCCGTCTTCCAGCACGATTATCCTCTGCGCGTTTTCGGCCACCGCCCGGTCGTGGGTGACAAGGATAATGGTGCGCCCCTGCCGGTGCAGCTTCTTGAAAATGGCCATGACCTCGAGGCCGCTTTTGCGATCGAGCGCCCCGGTGGGTTCATCGGCCAGGATGATCTCGGGATCGGTAATCAGGGCCCGGGCAATGGCGACCCGCTGCTGCTGGCCGCCGGAGAGCTCATTCGGCCGGTATTGCTCCCTGTCCGCCAGTCCCACGGCGGCAAGCGCCCTTTCGGCCCTCTCTTCCGCGTCTTCCGGGTACTCGTCTGCATAGATGAGGGGCAGCATCACGTTTCTCATGGCCGTTGCCCGCTCCAGCAGGTGAAACTGCTGGAAGACAAAGCCGATCTTGCGGTTTCTGAGATGCGAGAGGGCATCGTCATCCAGCGAGCCCACGTCAGTGCCGTCCAGGAGGTAACGGCCGGCCGTGGGCTTGTCCAGGCAGCCCAGGATATTCATCAGTGTTGACTTGCCGGTCCCGGATGTGCCCATGATCGCCACGTATTCCCCCCTGTCGATATGAAAGTCTATACCCTTCAGGACCGGGGTTGCCACATTCCCGGCGGAGTAGATCTTTTCAAGTCCCACCACCTCAATCATTCTTATTTCCTCCCTGGCCGCTGTCCGGACTTTTCCAGAAGGACGGTATCACCTTCCTTCAAACCGGCCCTGATCTCTACCCATTGTCCATCCTTCCACCCGATCTCGACCCGGCGGGGCTCAGGGCTGGCCCTACCCGGCAGGTAAACGATGTTTCTGCCCCGCTGCCTCCTTACGGTCCGTGCGGGCACTGCCAGCACCTGTTTGCGCTCTTCAAGGAAGATGGTCACGCTCGCGGTCATCTCCGGCCTGAGAAGCCCCCTGTAGGGGTCCGTTATCTCCACGACCACGTCATAGTTGACCACGTTGTCCTGGATGACCGCGTCGGGGTAGATGGCGACTACCCTCCCGTGGAATTCCCGGCCGGGAAAGGCGTCCACCGTGAAGACACACGCCTGGCCCGCCTTGATCCTGCCGATATCCACCTCGTCCACGTAGGCATCCACCTGGAGCCGTTCCAGGTCTATGATGGTTACAAAGGTCGGGGCGTTTAGCCCGGCGGAGACCGTCTCGCCCTGCTGGGTGGAGACCGAGCCGATTACCCCGGAGATGGGCGCGGTGATGGTGGCATAGGAGAGCTTGACCCGGGCCACTTCCAGGGCGGCCCTAGCGGCATCCAACTGTTTCCCGGCAAGGTTAAGGGCGGCGTGGGCGCTCTCTTTTTCCTTTAGCGCCCTGTCAACCGCCTGTTGGCTGGTGAAGTCCTTCTTTATAAGATTTTGCTGCCGCTGGTATTCCAGGTACGCCAGTCTAGCCCTGGCCTTGGCATCGGCCACCTTGGCCTCTGCCACCTTCACCTCGGCCCGCGCCTTTGCGACCGTCGCCTTGAGGTCGGCCTTTTCCAGTTCGGCGACAACCTGTCCCTTTTTTACATGATCACCGATGTTGGCGTACAGGCGCTCCACCTTGCCGGATATCCTCGCGCCTACCCTCACCTCGGCCCCGACCTGAGGCTTGACCGCGCCCGCCCCCCGCCCGGCCGCGCCAACACCGCGGCGGCCCACCCCG
>JALWTY010000271.1 GCA_026993265.1 Desulfobacterales bacterium | reverse complement strand
CTTCGACTCAACGATATATATCATCTTTTCTCCTTCTGGAAAAAATTAAGGCTTTATCAAAGCTGCCGGAGCACTGGCCATACGGTCGTCTACGGCATTACTTTGTGCTGTGGTTAAGATACAAGGGTATGAGCCATACAAACGACCGCGGCCGAAGGCCGCATCCGCCAACTGTCTCCTGTTTCCCGTCTCCTGTCTACTGATATGCTGATGCCTCGTCAAAACCCGCGAAACCGTCACGGATTCAGGATCATGGTCATGGCGGCGTTCATCCTTGCCGCATCTCCGGTCCGGGCCCATGTGGAGCAGGACATGCCGCCGGCAATGGCGGTGATGGAGTACCGCATCCTGCTCGAATTCAAGCCGGACGACCAGACCACCAGGCTGAAACTGGCCGCCGCCCTCGACTCCCTGGGGCGCTTCGAAGAGGCGGAAAAGGAACTCGGCCGGGTGCTGGCGGCCGCGCCCGGAGATTTCAACGCCACCGACCTGCTCGGCTTCATCCGCGTCAAACAGGGAAAAATCCGGGAAGGGCTCGCGCTGCTTGAAAAGGCGGCGGCGAGCAACCCCGGCGACGTGATGGTCTTCTATCACCTGGGGCTGGCCAGGGCCGCGGCCGGGGACATGAAGGGATGCACGGCCGCGCTCGAAAAGGCCCGGGCCAACAACAAAAGACCCGGAAAAAACCGGGGAAAATGGCAGAAGATGATAACCGCGGCCATGAATGCGCCGGCGAAAACAGCCGCAGAGCTGGCCCGCACCGCTGAAAGGGGGGGGAACAAGCAAGAATGAAAAAGACGCTCGCCTGTCTGACCGTGTTTCTCGTCCTGTGCGGCTGCGGCCGCAGCGACAAGGCCGCGCGCGCGACAGTGGAAAGGATCTGCCGGTCTACCGCATCGGCTACATGATCTGCAACTCGGAAAAGGAGACCCTGGAGCGCTTCCTGCCCATGAGCGCATGGCTGGGGAAAAAACTCGGGGTCAGGTTCGAGACCAGGGCCATAGACACCATCAAGTTCACAAGAGAGGTCAAGAATCTCGACTTTGTCCACGCAAACTCGCTGCTCTACATCATCATCCACCGGTTCAACGGGGTCGAGGTGCTGGCGGCGGAGCGCAAGGGCGTGAACGGCTACCGCTCCCAGGGGGTCATCTTCACCCGCCGCGACTCGGACGTAAAAACCGTGCGGGATCTCAAGGGCAAGCGGATGATCTTCGGCCCCATGCTCGCGCCCACCGGCTTCATGAGCCAGATAGACCTGCTGCAGAAAAACGGCCTCGACCCGGAGAACGATCTCGCCTTCTATACCATCCCTTCTGGCAGCTCCAAGCATGAGAAGGTGGTCTACGGCGTGATGTTCGGCAAGTTCGACGCGGGCGCGGTGCCGCTGAACGACCTCGAGGAGATGGCGGCCGACAACCGCATCAGCCTGGACGATTACCGGATAATCGCGAAGAACGCCCCCATACCCTACTGCAACTTCTCGGTCACGCAAAGGGTGGACGCGGACCTGGCCCGCAGGTTCAAGGCCGCGGTGCTGTCGCTTTCTACGGAAGACACGGTGGAATACGACGGCGAGGTGGTCAGGGTGCTGAAACGGGCCTGGGTGGAAGGATACGTGCCCATCAAGGACGCCGATTTCGACGTGGTCCGGGAGATGGCGAAACGGACCAACATGCCGCCGTATCAAAAATTTTAGGAGCCACGAGCCAACCCGCAAGTCCCGCTGAAAGGCGGGACGCGCGCCCTTTGTAACGTCCGCGGCCGAAGGCCGCCACCGCCCTTTTGACTTTTGACTTTTGACTTTTGACTTCCCGGCCGCGGCCCGGCCGCGGCCGGGCTATACTTCCAGCCGCAGCAGGTCGTCCAAGGGGCTAACCCGGCCGATGCGGACCATCATGGTCTCGCCCGGCTGGGAGCGCACCGCCTGGTTGGGCGGCAGCACGCTTTCCAGCAGGCAGTCGGTCAGGACCGCGACTATCTTCTTCATGCTGTTTTCCAGCACCAGCACCTCGATGGGCTCGTTCTTTCTCGCCTCGAGATACCTGAGGAGCCAGTAACGGTGCCGCAGCCGCCATACCAGGCCGGCGCGGCTCTGGCAGGTGGTGATGTCGCCGATGAACTCCTTAAGCTCCCGTTCGGAAAACTTGCCCGTCCGGGTGGTGAGAACGCTCACCAGTTGGGTCTGCATGACCAGATCGAAAAAGCGCCTGATGGGGGAAGTCGCGGTGGTGTAGGCCTCGGCGCCGATGCCGCTGTGATGCGCGGGAGCGGTGAGAATCCTTGCCGGTTTGAGAAATTTCCTCTGTTTGAGGTTCAGGAAAAGGCCGGAATCGCCGCCCTCGACAAAACGGCGGAAAGGTTCCTCCTGGGCCCGGAACAGGCCGGGAACGCCCCGGTCGGCCAGGTATGAGGCGGCAAGACGGTTGGCAAGGACCATAAACTCGGCCACCAGCAGACGCGGGGTGCTGTCCGCGTCCACCAGTTCCACCCTCACCTCGTCTCCCGGGGTTATCACCACATCGGGAACCGGCATCAGCACCGCTCCGGCCTCGATGCGTTCCCGCCTCAGCCCGCGGGCCAGACGCGCAAGCGCGGCAAGGTCGGAATCTTCCGCCAGCATCCCGCCCACCTCCCGGTAGGACAGCCGCCGCTTCACCACGATGGCGCTGCGGCAGACCTCGCGGCCGCGGATAGCGCCGTTTTCGGCAAAATCAAAGAGAAAGCTGACCACCGGCCGCACCTCGCCTTCCCTCAGGCTTGCGACATCCGCGGATATGCGTTCCGGCAGCATGCTGACCTGGCCGTCCGGGAAATAGATGGAGGTTCCACGCTCGCGGGCGGTTTCAAAAAGATGGCTTCCCGGCGGCGCGAAACGGCAGACCTCGGCGATGTGCACCCCTACCCGCCAGCCCTGCCCTGTCTTTTCTATATGCAGGGCGTCGTCGTGGTCGGTGGTATCCTCGCCGTCGATGGTGAGGCACGGCAGGGCGGTGAGATCGCGGTAGCCTTCGGCCAGGAGTTCGGCGAGATCGGGCGAACCGACCGCCGCGGCCTCTTCCAGGGCCTCGGACGAAAAGGCCGTGGGCACCCGGTAACGCGCCAGGTAGAAGTTCTCATGCGGCTGCCAGCGGCCGGAGGCGACCAGGAGATGATACGGCGCGTGCGGCGCGGTCTGTCCCGCCTGTTTCAGGAGTTCGCGGGCCAGCTTGTACTGTTCGAACTCGCTGCCGTAAAGATAATAATTCTCGACAAGGTCCAGGCATTCGGCGACAAAGGCGGGATCGCAGCCGGGATCGTCCCCCCGGGATATTTTCCGCAAGACCTCGGAACCGTTGACGAGGATGGCCCGTTCGGCCTCCTGCCTGCGTTTCTTCTCCTGCTGCTGGGCCACCACCTCGGGGGAATGGATCTCCACCCGGCCGTTTCTGTAGCGAAAGAATACCTTGTCCTCTATCACCGCCCGCAGGAAGGCGGCCACGTGGTCGTCGTCGGCATCTTCGCCAAAGGCCAGGGAAGCGAGAAAGGCGGGGCTGAAATCCGTCTCCCCGTCCTGTGCGGCAAGCTCCCATATGTCGGCAAGGGGGACCGCGGCGGCGAGTTCCCGGCGGCGGCGGTGCAGTTCCCCGAGGGTTGCGACCTGTTCATCCCTGGAGAGGGAGGCGAGACGGGGACCGGAATCCTGATGGAGGATGCGGGCGACGGGCAGTTTCACCTCGCGGCCGTTCTGGTTGACCAGCCTGATCCTGCGGCCGTGGTCCTCGAGCACCGCTCCGCAATAGAATCTGTTCTGGTCAAGGTACTCGACGATCTGCCCGGCCGACGGCATGCGCTGCTCCTCTGTTCTGCCCTGCGCCCGCGGACACAGGTTGCTTGTTGACGTAAGCGGTCACGGGGCACCGAATCTGCGGCGTTACCGGCCGGCTCACGTAGCATTGAGTACGCTTCGCCGACCGGTGCCTGGCATCTCCGGCACCCCGCAACCGCTTGCCAGCCCGTTGAAAAACTACTGCGCTTGACGATGCTCAAGTCAAAATCCGGCTCAAAATGCTCATTTACCCTAATGTAAACTGCGCTTTTTCACCGAATTTTTCCTTGCCTCGTCTGCGCTCGCTACGTTTTTCAACGGGCTGGCACGGGGGCAAGGCTTTTCAGGCAATTACCGCCGGAGCCCCTGTGGCCACTTGCTTGTTGACGGGGACACTTTTCTAACAGGTATGCCGGATTTTGTCATCTCAAACCCGTCTTACGCGGGCCGGGAGCAAAATCCTGCCGCAGCGGCGCGGGCCTGAGGTACAATCCATAAAAGCACCGGATGCAGACGATGACGCTTACCCGCACAAAAATCGCTCTTGCCCTCTGTTTCTCCGTGTTCGCCGCCGGAGTGGGCGGCTACATGGCAATAGACGACTACCCCCTGCTCGACGCCGTCTACATGACGGTCATCACCATAACCACCGTGGGATACGGCGAGACCAGGCCGCTCTCCCCGGCGGGCAGAATATTCACCACCGTCCTGATAATCCTCGGTTTCGGCAGCATCGGTTTCGCAGGCCACGCCTTTGCCGAATCCCTGCTTGAAAGAATATGGTCTGGAAGGCTGGAGAAGAAAAAAATGCTGAAGAGAATCGCTGCCCTGAAGGGACATTACATCATCTGCGGTTTCGGCCGGGTGGGGATGGCCGCGGCCGAGCACCTGACGGAAAACGGCGCCGAGGTGGTCATCATCGAGCAGGACAGCAGCCAGGCGGCGGCCATCAAGGAAAAGGGATACCTCTACATCGAAGACGACGCCACTGACGACGAGATCCTCGCCCGCGCAGGGGTGAAGCGGGCCAGCGGCATTCTGCCCCTGCTGGCGTCCGATCCCCTGAACCTGTTTATCACCCTGTCGGCGCGGGAGATGAACCCCACCATTACCATCATCGCCCGCACCGGCAACGACGCAAACGAGCTGAAACTGATGCGGGCCGGGGCCGACGAGGTGCTTTCTCCCTACAAGATGGCGGGCAAGAACATCGCCATAAACATCCTCGCGGCCCATTACGGCCTGAGCCATCCGCAGAAGGAAAGCGCGCCGGTGGCAGGCCGGCCGCAGTGGCTGGAAATCATGGAAGGCTCATCCATGGCGGGAAAAACCATAAGCGAGATATCCGCCGGCATGGGGCATGAGGTTCTTGGCCTGCGGCGGGGAGACAGGGACTACATTCAGCCTGACCCGCAAATGACTCTCAGGCCCGGAGACGATCTGCTCCTCATCATGGACAGCGAGCGTGAACCGGTTTCAAGGTCGCGGTCCGCACCGAAAAAGCTGGTCATAGTGGACGACAACCCGGTAATACGCCGTCTGTACTCCCGTCTCTTCAAACAGGCCGGCTTCATACCCGTTATCACCGCCAACGGAGAGGAGGGGGTGAACGCCATCCTGAGGGAAGAACCGGTGGCCGCGGTGGTGGATTACATGCTTCCGGGCATCTCCGGCATCGAGGTGTGCCGGAAGGTCCGGGAAAGCGGCGCGTCCCCGGAGGTGAAACTCATCCTTTTCACCGCCGACGACAGCGACGAGACCCGGCGGCAGGCTCTCGCCTCGGGTGCGGACGAGGTGATAATAAAAAGCCATGAAGCAAAGCACATCGTCGAAACCGTGGTGCGGCTGCTGCGGAAAAAAAAGGGATAGCCCCAGGGCGCGAATCCGGCCGCCTGCGACATGACACAAAAAAAAAGGGCTTACGGCGCACCGTAAGCCCCTGTTTTTACGCTGGTGGCGGGGGGAGGATTCGAACCTCCGACCTTCGGGTTATGAGCCCGACGAGCTACCGGACTGCTCCACCCCGCGTCACGCAACAGGCGGATATATTACACCGGAAACCCAGGTTGTCAAGGAGGTTTCCGGAACCGGTGCAGACATTCTCCCTACTCGCCGCAGCATACCTGCTCGAGCATGGTCCGGAACCCGTCCGGAAACCGGGCCAGGCGGCCGTCCGCGCCGGTGACCGCATTGACCGTGTACCCTTTCACAAGCAGCCGGGATTCCCCCTTTCTGAAGATACGGTGCTCGAAACGGCAGCTCACCGGCCTGACCGCGGTGATGCGGGTTTCTATGACCAGGAGATCGTCATAACGGGCCGGGGACTTGTAGCGCAGCTGACATTCCACCACCGGCATGATGAAGCCGCGTTCCTCGAGTTCGCGGTAGGAGCTTCCCAGGGAACGGATCAGTTCGGTGCGGCCGGCCTCGAAGAAACGCAGGTAGTTGGCGTAGTAGACCACGCCGCCGGCGTCGGTGTCGCCGTAGAGGACCCGCAGCCCGGTCCTGTGCCATCCGTCTCCATGTTCAGCCATTGCCGTCTCCAAGCAGAAGGCCTGAATCCGTGACCGCTTCGTGCCGTTGTTGAAGGCAACCGCTTGATTTCGTGCGCCTACAGTTGCCCCGAACCTCTGGCGGAAAGTTCACCCCGCCGCCCCGAACGTCACTGATTGATGAACTCGTAACAACGGCTTCCTGCCGCTGTTACTCAACGGAAAGCCAAAGCATAGCTTCGGCTTTCCTCTCGAAATTACGCAGTTTTTCAAACAGCGCAATTTCGCCGCCGCGTCCTGCGGCGGCTGACGGACCCGTTGTTACGGGTCCATCACTGATTCAGGAGAAGAGAAAAAAATTCCCGGCCGCTGCCGATGAGCGGCGCGTCTGCCGCGGCCTTTTCACTGAAAACCGCGCCGCTGTCCGCGCCGCCGCCGTCGTAGACCGCCACCGGCACCGGGGTTGCGTCGTGGGTTTTCATCTCCAGCGGGGTGTAATGGTCCATGGCCACCACCAGCCGGAACGGAGTTTCCTGTTTTTCGAGCGCGGCCATCACCGGGGCCACCACCAGCCGGTCGAACTCCTCGATGGCCCGTACCTTGAGGCCGCAATCGCCCTGATGTCCGGTCTCGTCCGGGGCCTCCACATGGACGAAGACGAGATCGTGGCGCCGGACGGCGTCGACCGCGGCCTCGACCTTGCCCTGGTAATTTGTGTCGAGGTAGCCGGTTGCGCCGGGAACCTCTATCACCTCCAGACCGGCGCATACCGCGATACCCTTGAGCAGATCAACCGCGGAGATGAGGCCGCCGCTTATGGAGTAGAGATCCGGGATACGGCCCATTTCCGGCATGGGGCCCTCGCCCCACAGCCAGATGGCGTTGGCGCTCTTCTCCCCCCTCGCCTCCCTTTCGCGGTTCACCGGATGGTCCGCGAGAACGCCGCAGGCGGCCTTTATCATGTTCCCCAGGCCGCAGTCCATGTATCCCTGCCAGAACGCGCTCACGTCGCGGCCGGAATGGTCGTGCGGCGGGGTTGTCTCGGGCCATGATTCCGGTTCCGGTCCGACGAAGAGGTGACGGTAGCTCACGCCGGGATGAAAATGGCCGGCCGGGCCGCCGAGGTTTTCCTCCAGGCTTTCCATGATGGCGCGGGCCTCGGCCGTGGAGATGTGGCCGGCCGAATAGTCGAGCATCCGCACCCCGTTTCCGGAAAAATCCAGGTGGACCAGGTTGCAGCGGAAGGCGATCTCGCCATCCGCAAGCTCCACGCCCATGCTCGCCGCCTCAAGAGGGGCGCGGCCGGTGTAGAATTTTTCAGGCTGGTAACCGAGGAGCGAGAGGTTGGCCACGTCGCTGCCCGGCTCCATGCCTTCCGGCACGGTGCGGAGCCGGTAGAGGCGGCCGCGGGACGCGGCCCGGTCCATGGCCGGGGTGGCCGCGGCCGCGAGCGGAGTAAGGCCGCCGAGCTCGGACCGGGGAAAATCGCCCATGCCGTCGCCGACCAGGATGACTATGGGCCTATTCGCAGAGCTCATGGGGAAGTATCCTGATATCGACCACCGGCCCGGCGCAGACATCGAGGGCCTCTATTTCGGCCAGAGCCGCCTTGACCGCGGCCTCGCTCGCCTCATAGGTGCGGATCACCACCGGCACCGCGCCGGTGTCGCGCCTGCCCTTCTGAATGACGCTCTCGATGCTGATGTCGTGGGCGGCAAGGATCCCGGATATCTTTGACAGAACCCCGGGCTTGTCCACCACCTGGAACCTGAAGTAATGGGGCGAACGCACCTGTTCCATCGGGGTGATGGACTTGGGGCGGATCTCGCCGGGCCGGTAGGAGAGCGGCGGCACCCGGTTGACGCAGGCGTCGATGATGTTTCTCGATATATCGACAATGTCCGCGACCACGGCGGAACCGGTGGGCATCATCCCGGCGCCGAGGCCGTAGAAGAGGACGTTGCCGACCATGTCGCCGTTGAAATGGATGCCGTTGTAGGCCCCGTTGATGCTCGCGAGCATGTGGTCTTCGGGCACCATGGTCGGGTGCACCCTGGCCTCGACGTGGTCCCCGTGGTTGACGCTGATGGCGAGGAGCTTTATCCGGTAGCCGAACTCGCGGGCGAACTCGATGTCTATGGGCTCGATGGAGCTTATGCCCTCGACCGTGACCTCGTCGAGGCGGGCGTTCATGCCGTAGGCCATGCTCATGAGGATGACGAGCTTGTGGGCGGTGTCGATGCCCTCGACATCGTAGGTGGGGTCGGCCTCGGCAAAGCCGAGCCGCTGGGCCTCCTTGAGGACCTCGGCGAATCCGGCGCCCTCGCTGGTCATCCGGTGGAGGATGTAGTTGGCGGTGCCGTTCATTATCCCCATGATGTAGTTTATCCGGTTGGCGGCAAGGCCTTCCTTGAGCGCCTTGATGACCGGGATGCCGCCGCCCACCGAGGCCTCGAACCCCACCTCGACATCACGGGCGGCCGCGGCCTCGAATATCTCCCGGCCGTGCTGGGAGATGAGGGCCTTGTTGGCGGTGACCACGTGCTTGCCCGCAGCGATGGCGTCGAGGATGAAGGTACGGGCGGGCTCGATGCCGCCGATGAGCTCGACCACGATGTCGATCTCGGGATCGCCGATGATCGCGGCCGCGTCCCTCACCAGGGTGACGCCATCAAGGTATTCCGGCAGGGACCCGGTCCGAAGATCGGCCACGGTCCTGAGAACTATCTGCGCGCCGGTCTTGCGGTTAAGTCTTTCCGCCTGTTCGCTCAGGACCTTTGCCATGCCGCTGCCCACGGTCCCGAAGCCGATAAGCCCAACCTTTATCTGTCTCATTATTCCGTCCTGATCGTAATGTTCCGCATGAAGGCCTGAATCCGCGGCGGGACCGCAACTCATTGTGGCTTCGACCGCCTCGCCGCCCCCTGCACCTGCCCCGCTCTCGAACGCTCACGGATTCAGGTGAAAAAAACAGGTGAGAAGAAATAACGTCTTTACCCGGTGATGTCAAACCAGGGGACAGGGTTTGCCTTCTGCATCGCCCTGAGCCGGGCGCTGCTTTTCGCCCCTGTCTCCCGGTTTGACATCCGGGGCAAAAGCCTTATTATAGATGCGCTTGGCAATCGGGACGTCAGCGGAAGCCGCCCTGCCGGGCTCACGAAACCGTTCCCGCATCCACCCCAACCCCGGGCCGGACCCTTACGGCCAGGAAAGATTCCATGCTGGACTTCAACATTCTCACCATATTCTGGAACGCCGGCCTGACGGTCAAGCTGGTGCTGCTTCTGCTGCTGGCCTTCTCCGGCTATTCCTGGTACATCGTCTACGAAAAATTCCGGCTTTTCAGACGCAGCCGGCAGGAATCGGCCGAGTTCGTCGAGATGTTCTGGAACGCGGCCGACCTGAAAGAGGCCAGACAGAAAACCCCCGAGGAGACCCGCTCTCCCGAGGCCCTGGTCTTCATCCAGGGCTACAACGAGCTGAAAAAACTGAAACTCTCCCGCCAAAAACTGCGGGCGGAAACCATTCCCGGCCGCATCGCCGGACTCGACACGGTGGAACGGGCCATGAACCGGGCCGAGGCCCAGGTGATGGCCCGGTTCCGCCGCTCCCTGCCCTTTCTCGCCACCACCGGCAGCTCGACCCCCTTCATCGGCCTGTTCGGCACGGTGTGGGGGATCATGGCATCGTTCCACGAGATCGGCTTTTCCGGCTCGGCCTCGCTCGCAGTGGTTGCGCCGGGCATCTCCGAGGCCCTGGTCGCCACCGCGGCCGGGCTTTTCGTCGCCATCCCGGCGGTCATCTTCTACAACTACTTTTCCCATCTCATCGCCGACGTGGAGAACGACACCCGGAGCTTCATCGACGACTTCCTCAACCTGATCGAGAGGGAAATGCTCGCAAGCGGGGAATGAAATGGGCTTCCACAACCGCAATCACCGCGACCCGATAATCTCCGACATCAACGTCACGCCGCTCGTCGACGTGATGCTGGTCCTGCTCATCATCTTCATGGTCACCGCGCCCATGCTGACCCAGGGGGTGGACGTGGAGCTGCCCAAGACCACGGCCCAGCCCCTGCCCCAGAAGACCTCACCCACCATCATCACCCTGACGCGCAAGGGCGAGGTGTACGTCAACGGAGTCAAGACCGGGCCGGTGCTGCTCCGGCAGCGTATGCGCAAGCTGGCGAAGATGGGCGGCGATGTCCAGGTGCTGCTCAAGGCCGACCGCAGGGTATCCTACGGCAGGGTGGTCAGGCTTATGGCCGACATCCGCCGGGCCGGGATAAAAAAACTTGGCATGATAACCGAGGCGGGATACAACAGGGCCGGAAAGTGATGTTGCTCGACTGGCTCAGGCCGCTTCTCCGGCGCACTCCCCGCCGCCGCCCCGGAGGCGCGGTCGCCGGCTGGCCGGAAGAAAGAACGGACACGGCCGGAATACTGTTTTCCGCGGGCGTGCATCTGCTGGCGGTAATCCTGATCCTCATATCCCCGTTCATCGGCGCACGTTCGCCGGTGCTGCCCGAGGTCTACCAGGTGGAACTGGTAAACGTGGCGGAATACCACCCGCCCGCGCCCAAAACGGTAAAGGTGAAAGCATCGCCCAAGCCGGTGAAAAAGGTCCGGGTCGCCACCTCTCCCCCGCCGGCCGCGCCTTCGGCCGTATCGCTCAACCCCATCCGGTCCCGCCTGCTGAAAGAGGCCCGCAGGCTGGAGGAGGCGGAACGGCTGCAGCTTGCGGCCCGGCTGGAACGACTGCGGCGCGAGGCCGAGGCGGAAAGAAAAAGGGAGATTGCGCGAAAAAAGGCGAGCCAGGCGGTGAGCGCCCTGGCCGAGAGCCTGCGCGCCGCAGTCGTTCCAGCC
>JALWTY010000270.1 GCA_026993265.1 Desulfobacterales bacterium | reverse complement strand
CCACCAGCACCGCGAGCAGGGAGAAACCCCGCCTGCGGCCGGCACAGCCGGCCGCAGGAAGGCAAAAGGCAAAAGGCAAAAGGCAAAAGTGTGGTGCGCGGCCATTCGGCCGCGGACTTTCTGAGGTCAGGTTTACGCTCATGCCTGATGGACTCGTAACTCGAAACAGCCCCGAAGGCAAAAATATCCGATTCGTAACCTACCGATACTTTTGCCTTTTGACTTTTTACTTTTGCCTTCCCGGCGGCATGCGGCCGGCGTTGCCGGACGCATGCCGCCGGGTCACCCTATCATCCGGTTGAGATCGAATACCGGCAGCATCACCGCGAGGACGATGAAGAGCACCAGGCCCCCGACCGCGAGGATCAACGCCGGTTCCACCACCGCCATCATCATCGCAAGCGACCGCTCCACATCAAGCTCCACGCCCTTGGCGGCCGCAAGCAGCATCCGGTCAAGCTCGCCGGACCGCTCGCCCGCGGCCACGAGCTGGAGGCTGGTTGCGGTGAAGAATCCGCTCGCGGCCAGACCATCCCGCAGGCTGCCGCCTTCCCTCACCCTGACGGCAGCCTCGCCGAGCCGCGCCGTCATCAGCGGGTTCTTCACCGCTGCGGCCGCGGAACTCATGGCCTCGTACAGCGGCACCCCGCTTTTCACCAGCATTCCCAGGGTGCGCAGGTAACGGCCGCTGTTGACCTTGCGGACAAGATTGCCGAAAAGCGGCAGGCGGAGGACAAAGGAATGGAGAAAAAAACGCACCGGCCGCAGCCGGACAAGGGCTGCGGCGGCAACCGCCAATACCGGCGCGGCAAGAAGCAGGGCCACACCGTGGCCTGCGAGAAGATCTCCCACAGCCATCAACGCCCGGGTGAGCGGCGGCAGCTCCCGGTGAAGCCCCTTGAAGATCCCGGCCACCTGGGGCACCACCCGGGCGAGCAGGAAGACGACCACCCCCACCGATACCAGAACCAGAATCAGGGGATAGACCATGGCCGCGGTCAACCGGTTCTTCAGGGCAATTCCGGCCTCGAGGTGGTCGGCGAGAATCTCCAGCGACTCTCCCAGGCTGCCGCCGGCCTCGCCTGCCCGCACCCCGGCCACGTACACCGGCGGGAAAAGACCGGTTTCCTCGAGCGCGTCGGCAAGACTGCGGCCCTCGAGCAGCGACGAACGCACCGCGCCCAGCACCCGGGGCCACAAACGATCGTCCATCTCCGCGGCAATGGCGGCCACGCTTTCCTCCACAGTGGAGCCGGAGCCGACGAGCAGGGCGAGCTGACGGGTGACCACGGCCAGGGTGGCGGAAGAAAGGCCGCGGCGGCCGAAACGGCGGCGCTCCCTGCGGGCGACCTCCCTGACCTCCAGGGGAAAAAGCCCCTCGCGCCGCAGCGCCTGACGGCAGGCGCGCCGGCTTTCGGCCTGCATGACCCCGCGCCGCCTGCGGCCGCCGGCGTCCACGGCCAGGTAGGAGAATGCGGCCATCAGCTCACCCCGCTTCTGCCTCCGAGCACCCGGAGGAGTTCCACCACCGAGGTCTCGCCGTCCCTGACCTTGTCGAGCCCGGCCTGGACAATGGTCCTGCGGCCCGGATCATGGGCTGAAATCAGGTGCTCGGCCGCACCCCGGTGCACCATTTCCCGCAGCTCTTCATCAAGCACCAGCAGCTCGAAGATTCCGGTGCGGCCCCGGTAGCCCTGGCCGTCGCAGGCATCACAACCCGCGGCGTCCCACACGGTTTCGAGTTCCGTCCCGGGGGCCATGGCGGCCAGGGATTCGGCCTCGGCCGCCCGGATGGGCCGCTGCCTGCGGCAGGCCGGGCACAGCCGCCGCACCAGCCGCTGGGCCAGGACCCCGGCAAGGGAGGAGGAGAGCAGGTAGGGCTCCACCCCCATGTCCCGCAGCCGGGTCAGGGCTCCCACCGCGGTGGAGGTGTGCAGGGTGGAGAAGACCAGGTGGCCGGTGAGGCTGGCCTGCACCGCGATCTCGGCGGTCTCGAAGTCGCGGATCTCGCCGACCATGACCACGTCCGGGTCCTGGCGGAGGATGGCCCGCAGTCCCCGGGCGTAGGTCATGCCGGTCTTGAGGTTGACCTGACTCTGGCCGATGCCTTCGAGGTGGTACTCGATGGGGTCCTCCACGGTCATGATGTTGCGGCTCTGCTCGTTCAGGCGGGAAAGGGCCGCGTACAGGGTGGTGGTCTTGCCGCTGCCGGTGGGGCCGGTGACCAGGACGATGCCGTCGGCCCGGGATATGAGGGAGAGGAATCCCTCGAGGACCTCGCCCTCCATGCCGATCTGCTTGATGTCGAGGCGGCCCTCCTGCTTGTCGAGAAGACGCAGGACCAGCCGCTCGCCCATGGCCGCGGGAATGGTGGAGACGCGCACGTCCACCGGCCGGCCGGCGATGAGGATGGATATCCGGCCGTCCTGGGGCAACCGTTTCTCGGCAATGTCGAGCCGGGCCATCACCTTGACCCGGGCGGCGATGAGCGGCGCCAGGGCCAGGGGCGGCTCGAGCACGGTGCGCAGCACCCCGTCGATGCGGAACCGCACCCGCAAACGGCTCTCAAAGGGTTCGATATGGATGTCGGAGGCGTTGCTGCGCACCGCCCGGGTGAGAAGGCCGTTGACCAGTTTTATCACCGGCGCGTGCTCGTCGCTCTCGAGGATCTCCTGGGCAGAAGAAATCGAGGCCGCAAGCCGGTCAAGGTCCAGGTCCTCGTCGATCTCGACGCTTTCCAGGTCAGCGCTGGAACCGTTCTCGTACACCTCGCGCAGGCGGCGGTCGAAACGGCCGGCATCGACCACGGAGACGGAAACCGGCGTCCCCAGAACCCGGCGCGCCTCCTGCAAGGC
>JALWTY010000269.1 GCA_026993265.1 Desulfobacterales bacterium | reverse complement strand
TATCTCGTCGGCGGCGGAAAGACTGCTCCTCGACCGGGTCGGCTTTCATCCCGAGGCGGTGAGGACCGAGGTGGAAAAACTCGCCCTTACCGATCCCGCCGCCGACGAGATAAGCCTCGAAAGCGTGCGGGATCTGGTGCCGGTCACCGGCGAGCACGCCATCTTCGAGCTGACCGAGGCCTTTTTCGCCCGCCGTTTCGCCGAGACCGCGGCCCTGCTGGACCGGCTGGTGGAAGGCGGCATGCATCCGCTGGCGGTGATCTCCGGGATCCGCAACCAGGCGAGAAAACTGCTCATCGCGGCTGAAGCGGCCCGGGATCCGGGCGTGAACTTTTCACCGTCGATGAGCTTTCCGGCCTTTCAGAAGAGCTGCCTGCCCCGGCTCAAGGAGTCCGGCGCGGCCCCGGATATTGCCAGGGGGCACCCATATGCGGTCTACAGGCTTCTCTCCCAGGCCGCAGCCATACCGGCGGCGCGGCTCATCGACATCCTCGGGGAACTGCTCGAATGCGAAAGGATGATGAAAGGCTCGGGAGTGGCGGAAAAGACCCTGCTGTTCGCAGCGGTGTTCAGGTGCATGTTTCCTGCAGCCGGGTAAAGGCGCTTTATGGCCATGGCAGCATGGTGTATAATGGACGGTCGGGCCGGCGGGCCGTCCATCCGTATGGCGTAAAGGGACAAATATGTTTAAAATTGTAAGTACCGCGACATCGGCGGGAAGACAGGATGACGGCCCGTTGAAAACGAGCGGGAGTACAGTGGTTCTTCGACGGGCTGATACGGGGTTGTTGTCATGTCCGAGCCGATAAGGAAATACGACGACTGGGTGGTTACCGATCACAAGGAAGAGGTGACCGAGCCGCCCATGTACAAGGTCATCCTCCACAACGACGACTACACCACCATGGACTTCGTGGTCATGATCCTTGAGACCGTGTTCCACAAGCCGCGGGAGGAGGCGACCAGGATCATGCTCAACGTCCATCAACAGGGCCGCGGCGTCGCCGGGGTCTACACCCGCGACGTGGCCGAGACCAAGGCGACCCAGGTGAAAAACCTGGCCCGGCGCAACGATTTCCCCCTGCGCTGTACCTTTGAGAGGGAGTGACCCCGGATGATAAGCCAGAAACTTGAGATGGCCCTGGTCATGGCCATCAGCGAGGCCAAGAACCGCCACCACGAGCACGTCACCGTGGAGCACATCCTCTGGGCCCTGCTCCACGACGACGAGGCGGCCGCGGTCATCCGGGAGTGCGGCGGCGACATCGACCGCCTCAAACAGCTGATCGACGATTTCTTCAACACCAGGATCCACCGCATTCCCGCGGGCAGGATGCGGGACGAGCCGGTGCAGACCATCGGCTTCAACCGGGTGCTGCAGCGGGCCATCGCCCACGTGCAGAACTGCGGCAAGAAAGAGGTGGAGAGCGCCGACGTCCTGGTGTCCATCTTTTCCGAGCCCGAGTCGTTCGCCGCCTATTATCTCAGGCAGGAGGGCATCACCCGGCTGGACGTGATGGAATGCGCCTCCCGCAACGTGCCCGGCCGCGGCCCCGAGGCCGCTCCGGCCCGGAAGAAGGAAAAGAAGGGCAAAGAGGCCGATTCCGCCCTGGAGCGTTACACCATTGATTTCAGCCGCAGGGCCGCGGCCGGGGAGATCGACCCCCTGATAGGCCGGGAACGCGAGCTCGAGCGGGTGATGCAGATCCTCTGCCGCCGGCGCAAGAACAACCCCTTGCTCGTGGGCGAGCCCGGGGTGGGCAAGACCGCCATCGCCGAGGGGCTGGCCCTGCGCATCCACGAGGGCCGGGTGCCCGATATCCTCAAAGGGGCAAGGATAAAGCTCCTCGACATGGCCGCGCTCATGAGCGGCACCAAGTACCGCGGCGACTTCGAGCAGCGGATCAAGGCGGTGGTCAGCGAGATCGAGGAGGCGGGCGACATCATCCTCTTCATCGACGAGATCCACACCATCGTCGGCGCCGGGGCCACCAGCGGCTCGAGCATGGACGCATCCAACCTGCTGAAACCGGTCCTCCAGTCGGGCAAGCTCCGCTGCATCGGCTCCACCACCTACGAGGAGCAGAAGAACAACATCGAGAAGGACCGGGCCCTCTCCCGCCGCTTCCAGAAGGTGGACATCGAGGAGCCGGGCGTGGCCGAGACGGTGGAGATCCTCAAAGGGCTTAAGAGCCGTTACGAGGAGCACCACCAGGTGCGGTACTCCGACGCCGCGGTCAGGGCCACCGCCGAGCTGGCCGACCGCTACATCCACGACCGTTTCCTGCCGGACAAGGCCATCGACGTGCTCGACGAGGTGGGCGCGGCCATGCGGCTCGCGGCCCGCAAGGGGCGCACGGTCACGGTCCGCGACGTGGAAAAGGTAGTCAGCCGCATGGCCAGGGTTCCGGCCCGCAGGCGGGCCACGGTCGGCGACCGCGAACAGCTCAGGAGCCTGGAAGGCCATCTCCGCTCCACCATCTTCGGCCAGGACGAGGCCGTCCGCAGCCTGGTCACCGCGGTCAAGCGCTCCCGGGCCGGGCTCAAGGCCCAGGACAAGCCCACCGCCGCTTTCCTCTTCGCCGGGCCCACCGGCGTGGGCAAGACCGAGGTGGCCCGCCAGCTCGCCGCCGGGCTCGCCATCCACTTCGAGCGCTTCGACATGAGCGAGTACATGGAGAAACACGCGGTCGCCCGCCTGATCGGGGCTCCGCCCGGCTACGTGGGGTTCGACCAGGGCGGCCTGCTCACCGAGGCGGTGCGCAAGCACCCCTACAGCGTCATCCTCCTCGACGAGATAGAGAAGGCCCACCAGGAGGTGTTCAACATCCTCCTCCAGGTGATGGACCACGCCACCCTCACCGACAACA
>JALWTY010000268.1 GCA_026993265.1 Desulfobacterales bacterium | reverse complement strand
CTCCGGCCGCGACCATGCACGTGATTTCGGAACTGAAGGCCACCGGCCGCCTTTCCTCCACCATTCTTCAGGTGGTGGCGGTGGACAACGTCGCCGCCCTGATCCTGTTCGGTTTCTCCCAGGCGGCAAGCCACCAGATCCTCGGCCACGACGGCGCTATCCTGCCCGCGGCCGGAGAGATCATCGGCCGCATCGTCCTCGCCCTGCTTCTCGGCGGGGTGACCGGCCAGATAATCGACTTTCTCATCCACAGCCTGAAAAGACGAAGCGAGATGCTCACCGCCGGGCTGGCCATGTTGCTTCTGGCCGGTGAAATCGCCCGCAGCACCGGGCTGTCTCCCCTGCTCTGCGGCATGGCCGCGGGCTGCGCCATCGTCAACCGCGACCGCCGCGACGTCCGCCTCTTCCGCACCCTCAACTCCTTTGAGCCGCCCATATACGTGCTCTTCTTCACCCTGGCCGGATGCCACCTGGACGCAGACGCTCTCGCCACTGCTGGCTGGCTCGGCGTCATCTACTTTGCCGCCAGGGTGTGCGGCAAGGGATGCGGGGCCTGGATCGGGGCCTGGATAGCCGGGCATGGAAGACGGATGCGCCGTTCGCTCGCCCTTTCGCTCGTTCCCCAGGCCGGCCTTGCCATCGGCCTCATCATCCTGGTCGATTCCGACCACAGGCTCGCGGAGGTGGCCCGCATCATCACCCCGGTGGTGCTCTCCGGCGTGCTGCTGGCCGAGATCTTCGGCCCGGTGATGACCCGCGCCGCGGTAAGGCAGAGCGGCGAGGCCCACGAGGACGAGGATGAGACGGAAAAGGCCGCGCTTCTGGTGTCGCAATGCGATCTCGTGGACGGCAACTGCGCGCTCGTGCCATGGCACTGGCCCAAACTGCCGCCGGTGGACGCCGGGCCGGAAAGCGTGCTCGTGGGCGCTTCCCACACCGCCACCGTGGCCGGCCTCACCCGGATGGCCGCCCTGCTCGCGCACCACCGGCGGCTCAGGCTGGTCTGCGCTCATATCCGCACAGGCAACGGAGACGACGGCGAGAAAAACATTTTCGCCCTGGCTGAAAAAGCGGCCGGCGAAGTGAACTATCCCATCCGGCAAGTGAGCTTTCCGGCCGAAGGCGTCGCCTCCGGCCTGGTCGCCTGCGCCCGCGAGCAGAAAAGCCGCATCCTGGTTCTCGGCTGTCCGCTCGAAGGGACCGAGAGCGGTTTCAGGCGGGTGGTGGATCAGGTTGTGCAGGAGGCGGATTTCCGCATCGTGGTCATCCGTTTCAGCGGCACCCTGCACACTGAAAAGATACTGGTGCCTGTCACCAGCATGAACGAGCTGGAAAAACTCAAGGACATAATCGCAAGCCTCGCGGCCGTTGGCGATCACCGGATCACAATTCTCCGCCTCCTGCGCTCCGACGCCACAGCCGGCGTGATCCAGAAAGTCGAGGAACGGATAACCCGCTGGGCCAGAACCGCTGACCTGGCAAGCCCCATCGAATGCCGGGCCGCGGCCACCGACGCCCGGATCGAGGCCATAAGGGAGATGGCGGCGGACCATGACTTCATCATCATGAACACAGGGGCAAACGGCATCCGGCGCTACATCTTCGGCTCCCTGGCGAGCGACGTGGCCCGGAGCTGCCGCAAGTCCATGATGCTCGTATACGGATAACAGCCCCTTGCATGGCGCTTCCGCTATCCGCTTGCGCCTTGATATCCAAACGAGATTTGCAAAATGGCTGCCAGAAATGTCAATACCTCCGGGATTCCAATCAGGATATGGGCCGACGATCTCGATCAGGACACCATGCGCCAGGCCGGGAACCTGGCACGTCTGCCCTTCGCCTTTAGCCATGTGGCCATCATGCCGGACGCGCACGCGGGCTACGGCATGCCCATCGGCGGGGTTCTGGCCGCCAGAGGCGTAATCATCCCCAATGCGGTGGGGGTTGATATCGGCTGCGGCATGTGCGCCCAGCGCACCTCGCTCGAACATATCGGCCGGGAAGACCTCAAACGAATCATGGCCGCGATCAGAAAAAAGATCCCCCTGGGCTTCAAACACCATCGCAGGAAACAGAAAAGGGCGCTGATGCCGGAAGTGGAGGGAAAACTGTCCGTGGCCGAGGCGGAATTCGAGAACGCTCTCTTCCAGCTTGGCACCCTGGGTGGCGGCAACCATTTCATCGAGGTCCAGCACGGCTCAGACGGCCGCATCTGGCTGATGGTCCACTCCGGCTCCCGCAACCTCGGATTCAGGGTCGCGAACCACTACAACAGGATCGCAGTGGAGCTGAACCGCCGCTGGAAGGAAAGCGCGCCGGAAAACTGGCAGCTCGCCCACCTTCCGGCCGACAGCAGGGAAGGGAGGATGTATCTCGCCGAGATGCGTTTCTGCGTGGAGTTCGCCCTGGCCAACCGCAAGCTGATGATGGAGTTGGTGAAGGAGTCGGTGAGCGAATGTTTCCCGCAGGCCTCCTTTGACCGCTTCATCAACATCGCCCATAACCACGCCGCTCCTGAGGAGCATTTCGGGGAAAATGTCTACGTCCACCGCAAGGGCGCAACCCCGGCCGAGCTCGGCATGTACGGCATCGTGCCCGGTTCGCAGGGAAGCCCGAGCTACATCGTCCGCGGGCTTGGCAATCCGGACAGCTTCCGCTCATGCGCCCACGGCGCGGGCCGCAGGCTGGGGAGAAAACAGGCCCAGCGCACCCTGAGCCTCGAAAACGAGAAAAACCGTCTCGACCGCATGGGCGTGCTCCACTCCCTGCGCGGCCGCAGGGATCTCGACGAGGCGGCCGGGGCCTATAAAGACATAACCAGGGTAATGCAGCTGCAGGAAGACCTGGTGGAAATCGTGGTGGAACTGAAGCCGC
>JALWTY010000267.1 GCA_026993265.1 Desulfobacterales bacterium | reverse complement strand
ATCAACAACATGGCTCCGACGATGAATTTAAGATTGATGGGGAGTGAGGCCTCCAATCGGCGAAGCCGATGTAGCCGGCTTTAGCCGTAACCTGAAGCCACCGCCTTTAGGCGGTGGAGTATTCACTCGGCGCATGGCGCCTCGCCCCTTCGGGCGGGCAGCATTCTGCCGCCGTTCTCTTCGCTTCGCTCCGGGTCGCCGGATTTTTCCTTGCCCCATCTGCGCCAGCTCTCGTTTTTCAACAGGCTGTCGGCCACCGCAGTGCGAATGATTTACGAGGTCGTCGTCAGATGAGCCATCTCCTCAGCACCACCGCCACTCTTTTGATCCTGCTCGCCGCGGCCTGCCCCGGCCATGCATCCCCCCTCGGCCCCAGCGGCATGAACACCGTTTTCCCCTTCCCGCCCGGTTTCAACTGGGGCGACTACTGCCGCACCATGAGCGAGGTAATCGTCAAGGCCCGCGGCCTGGGCCATGATCCGCAAAGCGAAAAGATCCTCGCGGCCAACCGCCCCTTTGAGCTGAAACCGGCCGACGGCCCGCCTTACCGCCGCGGCATCGTCATGATCCACGGTCTCACCGATTCGCCCTACATGATGAAACCACTGGGCCGTTACTTCCAGAAAAAGGGTTTTCTCGTCCGCGGGCTGCTCCTGCCCGGCCACGGCACCCTGCCCGGCGATCTGACCACGGTCAGGCTCGAGGAGTGGGAAAAGGCGCTTGCCTGGGCTGTGGCGCGAACCGCGCCCCTGGTGGACGAACTCTACCTGTGCGGTTTCTCCACCGGCGGCGGGCTCGCCTGCGCCTACGCCCTGTCCCATCCCGGCGAGGTAAGGGCGATGTTCCTCATCTCGCCCGCGCTCCGGATAAAGACCTTCTGGGCCTGGGCCGCGCTGCCGCTCAGCAAGATAAAAAAATACCTGATCGTCCGGGAGAACCTGGACTACGCCCGTTACGAGTCCTTTTCCCTGAACGGCGCAGGCCAGGTCTGGCGGCTGACGCGCAAGATCGGGAACCTTGCGGAAAAAGGCGGAAAAACGCCGCCGGTCTTCCTGGTGGTGAGCGCAGACGACACGGTCATCGACCCTGGTTACGCCCTTGAATTCTTTTCAGAACGGTTCACCGATCCCCGCAGCCGGGCCATCGTGTACTCCAACCGGAAGACGGAAACCGGCGATCACAGAATAACGACGGTGGCGGCGGCCTTCCCGGCCGACCGGATCGTGGACTACTCCCACCTGGCCCCACCCATGCCGCCGGATGACCCCCATTACGGCAGAAACGGCGATTACCGCAACTGCTACCACTACCTGCGTTCGGCAGAAAGAAGACAGTGCCGCGAGGGGAAAGCCAACCTGCGGGGCGAGGTCTCGGCCGCCAATCTGAAGAAAGGGGTGCTGGAACGGCTTACCTACAACCCCAGGTACGGAGAGATGCTGGCGGAGTTCGACCGCTTCCTCGCCGGCCCGGAAAAAGGAACGCGGCCATGAGCCTGTGGTCACAGGCTCCGGAGATATTCGCCGCGTGGCTGGCATGGTTCGCGGCCCACAGCCTGTTCGCCGCCGACCGCACAAAGAAGGCGCTCGCGCCCCTCGTCCGGGGGCGCAGGTACCGGCTTTTGTATGTGATGGTGAGCTGCGTGAGCCTTGCCGGGCTGCTCGCCTGGGAGACGGCCGCCCTCCCCCTGTCCGAGGCGCGCTACCCCGTCTGGCAGGTCTTCCGGGCCGCCTGCCTCGCCTACGCGGTTTTCATGTTCGCGGCCGCGTCCAGGGCCTATGACAACCGGGTGTTTCTCGGCCTTGCCGAGGAAAGGGAGGGAGAACTGCAAACCGGCGGCATCCTCGGCCGGGTGCGCCATCCCTGGTACTCGGGCGGGCTGGCCGTGGCTGCGGGCCTGGGGCAGACGCCGCTGGACCGCTGGGATTTCCGCCTGCTGCTCGCCGCCTACCTCGTGGCCGGCTGCCTGATCGAGGACCGGCGGCTTGCCCGCAGGTTCGGCAAGGGATTCACGGAATACCGCCGCCGCGTTCCCATGCTCGTCCCAATGTTCAGGAAAGACTCTCCAGCACCTTCCTGACCGTGTTGCCGTCGGCGGCGGCGCCGAAATGGGCCATGATCGGCCGCATGGCCTGCATCTTGTTCTTGAACCGGGAGAAGTCGATATTGGCCTCGATCCAGGCGCGGATGTCGTCCTCGCTCGCCATCTGCGGCAGAAACGACTCCACCACCTCGAGATAGAGGGAGCTTTCCGCGCCCTGTTTTTCCAGGGTTTCGCGTTCGTTCTTGGCAAGTTTCCTGAGGATGGAAACCACCTCGGCGTCGCTGAGATCCTTTTTTCCCTGGCGGCCGAACTCACCGATCAGAACCCGCAGGGCCGAGGTGCGCTCCCCGTCCCTGGCCTTCATCGCCTCCTTGAGCGCTTTCCTGATATCTTCCTGCAAGGACATGACAGCCCCCCGGATATGGATGCGGAAACGAAAACGGGAGCCGCAAATGGCTCCCGCTGTTTGCCTGATGGTGGGCGATACTGGGATTGAACCAGTGACCCCTGCCGTGTGAAGACAGTGCTCTCCCACTGAGCTAATCGCCCGGTCCGAAGACACGGGGAATATAGTGCATTCCCGGAGCCGCGTCAACCAGGGATGCGCGAAAACGGGCAACTCTTGCATACGGCCTTGATATGCCCTGGGATAGTCTGCCGCTGGCCGGATATCGACCGGCACCGGTGCCGGGAAGGGGACGGTGCCGGCAGTCTCTCCAGCCGCGAAGCCTCCATTGCGGGAGGGGCTTTGGCCCCGAACAGGTCCGCCCGAAACATTGGCTTTTTTCGGATCAATGATCATGAAAGGCGGTTGCGGAAGTCTTCGTAGCTGAAGCGGCGCACCACCTCCACCCGGCCGCCGGGGTGAAGGACGGCTATCGACGGCAGGGGTGCGCCGTTGAAGGTGGTGTTCTTGACCATGGTGTAATGGGCCATGTCGGTGAAGAAAAGCCGGTCGCCGGGCTCAAGCGGCCGCGGAAACGAGTAGTCGCCGATGACGTCGCCGGCGAGGCAGGTATTGCCGGCCAGGCGGAAGGTGTGGGGCAACTCGCCCGGCCCGCCCGCGCCCAGCACCTGCGGCCGGTAGGGCATGGCGAGCACGTCGGGCATGTGGGTTTCGGCCGAGGTGTCGAGAATGGCGATGGCCATCCCGCCGGCATCGACGGTATCGAGCACGGTGGCGGCGAGCCAGCCCGCGTTCAGGGCCACGGCCTCGCCCGGCTCGATGTAGACCTGCAGCCGGTAACGTTCCCGGACGCGGTCGATGAGGCGGCAGAGAAGATCAACGTCGTAACCGGGCCGGGTGACGTGGTGGCCGCCGCCGAGGTTGAGCCACTCCATCCGTTCAAGCAGGTGGCCGAACCTGGCCTCGACCCGGGCAAGCACCCGCTCGAGCACGTCCGCGCCCTGCTCGCACAGGGCGTGAAAATGCAGGCCCGAGACGCCGGGAAGGTCCGCGCCCGCAAGCGCCGCGGCGCGCACGCCAAGACGCGATCCCGGAGCGCAGGGATTGTAGAGCGCGGTTTCCACCTCGGAGTATCCCGGGTTCACCCGCAGGCCGAGGACGCAGTTTTCCCTTTCCGCATCGGCCCGGAAACGTTCGAGCTGGGAGACGGAGTTGAAGACCACAAAATCGGAAAGCCGGGCGATCTCGCCGAACTGTTCCGGGACAAAGGCGGGCGCATGGGTGTGGACCTCAGCGCCGAATTCCTCCCGGCCAAGCCGGGCCTCGTAAAGGCCGCTTGCGCAGACGCCGTCGAGGTGTTTACGGATCAGGGGAAAAAGGCTGAAGGCGGCAAATGCCTTGAGAGCGAGGAGCACCCGGCACCCGGTCCGCTCCCGCACCCGGGCGAGCAGGCGGCAGTTCTCCTCTATCCGGCCGCGGTCGATCAGGTAGCAGGGGGTTTTCAGATCGAGCCGTGAAAGTCGGTCACTGTCCATGGCAGTCCGTAACGGTTGAGGGCGTCCATGAAGGGATCGGGGTCGAACTGCTCCATGTTGAACACCCCTTCTCCCCGCCACTTGCCGGTCAGCATCATCATCGCGCCGATCATGGCCGGAACCCCGGTGGTGTAGGAAACCGCCTGCGCGCCCACCTCGCGGAAACATTCGGCGTGGTCGCAGACGTTGTAGATGTAGGCCTTTTTCTCCCGGCCTTCGCGCTCGCCGGAAAAGACGCAGCCGATCACGGTTTTTCCCCTGTAGTTCGCGGCGAGCGAGGCGGGATCGGGCAGCAGGGCCTTGAGAAATTTCAGCGGTACGATCTCGCAGCCCTCGAACTCCACCGGCTCGATGGAGGTCATGCCCACGTTCCCGAGTACCTCGAGGTGCTTGAGGTACTGGTCGGAAAAGGTCATCCAGAAACGGATGCGCTCAAGTCCGGGGATGTGTTTCACCAGGGACTCCAGCTCCTCGTGGTAGAGAAGATAACTCTTGCGCGGCCCCACCTCCGGGTAGTCGAACTCTACCATCTTCTCGAGCGGACCGGTCTCGATCCATTCGCCCTTCTCCCACCAGCGGCCGTTCCGGGTGATCTCGCGGATGTTGATCTCCGGGTTGAAGTTGGTGGCGAATGGATGGCCGTGGTCGCCGGCGTTGCAGTCGAGGATGTCGATGGTGCGGATGCGGTCGAAGAGGTGTTTCTGCGCGTAGGCGCAGAAGACGTTGGTCACGCCGGGATCGAAGCCCGAGCCGAGCAGGGCCATGAGCCCGGCCTCGCGAAAGCGGTCGTGGTAGGCCCACTGCCAGCTGTACTCGAACCTTGCCTCGTCCGGGGGTTCGTAGTTGGCGGTGTCGAGGTAATCGACCCCGCACTCGAGGCAGGCGTCCATGATGGTGAGGTCCTGGTACGGCAGGGCCACGTTGATGCACAGGTCAGGGCCGAAGTCGCGCATCAGCGCCACCAGCTCGTCCACCCGGTCGGCGTCCACCCGGGCGGTCTCTATCCTGCGGCCGTTTTTTTCGATCTCCGCGGCAATGGCCTCGCATTTGGCGGGCGTGCGCGAGGCCAGCATGACGTCCGTAAATACATCCTCCACCTGGCAGCACTTGCGCGCCACCACCGAACCAACACCGCCAGCGCCGATTATCAGCACCCTAGCCATGATTCTTCTCCCTTTTCAGGCAGCTTCAATCTCCTGTAACAGCCGCTTCCCTATCTTTCACCTTTGCCTTCCCGGCGAAGCCGGGCCGCCGGACTAAACTCCCAGATAAGTATAGCCGCCCAGGCATTCCTCGTAGAAATCCACCAGCCGCACGCCCTCGCGCGGCTGAATATCGCCGGACCGGATGCGTTTGTCCACCGCCTCTTTTACGTAGCGGGCCATCATCTCGGCGTTGTACTGCATGGTGGCGAGGACCATGTCGGCCGTGGCCCCGCGGATGACCTCCTCGATGTAGAAATCGGCCGGATCGTCGTCGTCGCAGTAGACGTGGACCTCGTTCAGGCGGCCGAAGAGGTTGTGCATGTCGCCCATGACGTCCTGGTATGCGCCGGTGAGAAAGAGGCCGACAAAGTAGTCCTCCCCTTCCCTTGGCGCATGGAGGAGCAGGCTCCGGTCATGGCCGTCCTGGGAGACGAAACGGCTGATCTTGCCGTCGGAATCGCAGGTGATGTCAACGATTGAGCAGCGCTCGGTGGGCATCTCGTCAAGCCGCATCACCGGCACGATGGGAAGGAGCTGGTCGATGGCCCAGGTATCGGCCGCGGACTGGAACACGGAAAAATTGCACAGGTACTGGCTGGCCTTGAGTTCAGCTATCCGGCCGAGTTCGGCCGGGACGAAATCGAGTTCGTCAAGCATCCGGCTTATCCGGGTGATGATGCGCCAGTAGATGGTCTCGATCTCGGCCCGTTCCGCCAGGGAGACGACCCCGAGTTTGAAGGCGTTTATGGCGTCGTTCTTTATCTGCTGGGCGTCGTTGAAAATCTCCTGGAAGTTGTCGCCGTCGAGTTCCTCTTCGGCCTCGCGCATGTTGGCGAGCAGGATGTGTTCGTCCGGGGTGCGGCTCAGGGAGAAACCTGTTTTCGTCTGGTGGATGGTGTTGACCACGTTGGTGATCACGCAGGAATGGTGCGCGGTGAGGTAACGGCCGCTCTCGCTGACGATGCAGGGATGGGATACGCCGGTCTCGTCGCAGATCTGCCGAATGCCGCAGACCACATCCATGGCGTACTCCTGCAGGCTGTAATTGCGGGAGGAGTTGCCCGCGGAACGGGAGCCGTCGTAATCCACGCCGATGCCGCCGCCCACGTCGAGGTAACGGAGCGGAACCCCGGAGACGGCGAGGTCGGCGTAGATGCGGGCCGCCTCGGCCACCGCGTCCTTGATTACGCGGATGTCGGGCACCTGGCTGCCCACGTGGAAGTGAAGCAGTTGCAGGCAGTCCAGCATCCCCGCCTCCCGCAGGAGGGCGACGCCGTTGATTATCTCGCTGCAGGCGAGGCCGAACTTGGCCCGCTCGCCGCTGGACCCGGCCCAGCGGCCGCCGCCCTGGACCGCGAGTTTCGCCCTGACGCCGATGAGCGGCCGCACCTTCATTTCCCGGGCGAGGCGGACGATCATGGAAAACTCGGAAAAGTTCTCCACCACGATCACCACCCTGCGGCCGAGCTTGCGGCCGAGAAGGGCAAGGCGGACGTAGTCCTCGTCCTTGTAGCCGTTGAGCACGGTGAGGGCCCCGGGGTTGGCGTTGTAGGCGAGCGCGGCCATGAGTTCGGCCTTGGAACCGGCTTCGAGGCCATGGTCAAAGGGCGCGCCTGCGTCCAGGATTTCCTCCACCACCTCACGCATCTGGTTGACCTTGATGGGATAGACGGCGAGGAATCCGCCCTGGTAGCCGTTTTCCGCGATCACATCCCGGAAGGTGGTGTTGAGCAGGCTGACCTGGGAACGGAGCACGTCGTGGAAACGGATCACCGCGGGGAAAGCGATCCCCTGTTCCCGCATCTCGGCTATGACCTCCATGATGTCTATCCGCGGCCCGTCCTCGCGGCGCTCGGGAAGAACGCAGAGATGCCCGCGGCTGTTGACGGAAAAGTATCCGTTGCCCCAACGGCTGATCTTGTAGAGCTCGCCCACCTCGTCGGGCGATATCCTGCTATCCGGCGGCATGGCTCCCTCCATGAAGGGCGAGGATGAGTTCACGGACCACCTTGGCGGCAAACACGGCGCTGTTGCCGGTGGGATCGATGTCCGGGGCCAGTTCGACCACGTCGCAGCCCACCAGGTTCATGGCGGCGAGTTCCGCGGCAATGGCGGCGAACACGGAAAAATCGTGTCCGCCCGGCTCCGGAGTGCCGGTGCCGGGCAGAAAGGCGGGGTCGAAGAAATCGAGATCAAGGGTCAGGTAGACCGGGTTGTTGCGCGGCAGGGCGCGCAGGGCCGCGAGAAGCTCGTCCGCGCCGGCCACCAGGCTGCCGCGGCTGCGCATCCAGGCGAATTCCTCCCGCAGGCCCGAACGGATTCCGAACTGGATCAGGCGGTGGCCCGGGCCGAAACGCTCCACGCAGCGTTTCATGACCGCGGCGTGGGAGAAGGAAAACCCCTGGTATCCGTCCCTCAGGTCGGCGTGAGCGTCGAGATGGAGCAGGACCAGGTCCGGAAAGAGGGAAAGATATTTCGTGACCGGGAAGAAGGTCACCGAATGTTCGCCGCCGATGGTAAGAAGGCGGACAGATGCATCGATGCCGGCGGCAAGCTCCGCAAAACCCGCGCCGATGGCCTGCCACTGTTCCTCCACGGAAGCATCGGGAATCCGGAGGTCGCCGATATCGAAAAAAGGCGGCACCTCGAAGAGATCCAGGTCGAGCAGAGGGGAATAGCTCTCAATGTCCTCGGAGACCGCGCGGATGGCGGCAGGTCCGGCGGCAGCGCCCTTGCGGAAACAGGCGGTGCCGTCGAAACCGATGCCGAGAAGGCATACCGAGCCGCGGGACGGCCCGCTGGCGGCCCGCCCCCCGTGAAAGCAGCATGAATCGCGAACAACAGGTGCCTTATCCAACATCCGCGCCCCGAATGACAGAAAACCAGCCGCGCCCGTTCCAGGACAGGACCAGGAAGAAAAACTTATTTTCTCCGGCAAGTCAACAGACATGCAGAAACCACGGCAATGTCCTGTTTGATATGCGATCTATAGAAAATCGCTTTCTCCCGGATCAGGGTATCGAATTTACGGCGGAGTGCGTCAATGGCGAACTCCGGCATTCCCTGTTCCCCTGAAGAAAAGGCGATGTGGGCGACAGGGCAGGAAAAGTCAGTGCACCGAACAGGATATGCAGGGATCGTAGGCCCGCACCAGAACCTGGGCGAGATGTTCAATCTCCCTGTCTTCCATGCCCTTGGCCGCGCAAGATTCCGCAAAAGCGGCGAGATCGTGATATATGTTGGCGTGGTTCTGGCCGGTGGGAATCACACAGTCGGCCCTGCGAATGCGGCCGCTGCCGTCAATCTCGTATGCGTGGTACAGAACGCCTCTGGGAGCTTCAAGCGCGGCCACGCCAACGCCCTCCCGGGGTTCGAACCGCACCGCGGCATCATCCGGATCGGCCGCAAGAAGACGATCTATGATCGCAACAGCGTCCATAACCACGTGAACGCACTCGACGACCTGGGCCGCGTTGTTCATGAAGGGGTTGTGACATACCGGGGCAAGTCCGAGGAACGAGGCGGCGTCCCGGGCCCGCGGATGCAGAAAGGCGAAGTTGTTGTTCACCCTGGCCAGGGCGCCAACAGCGAACGACTGGCGGGAGAGCCTGGTCCATTTGGAGGTTGAATGGGGCACGGTATACTCGTTGGTCATGTCGAGGTATTCGTGCTCCTCCTTCACCACCCCGTCACTGGAGACAAGCCTGCCGCCAATAAAGGGATACTCCCCCTCCCCTTTCAGGGAGACGAACTCGGTCTCCCGGGTGAAGTCAGGGACCGAAAAACCGGCGAACAGCTCAACGGTTGCATCCAGATCGGCTGCCGCCGTCTCAAGCCGCTGCCTGAGAGCGGAGAGCTGTTTTTTCTCCGGCAGTACAGTAAAGCCGCCAACCACGGCCCTGACAGGATGCACGCTCCTGCCGCCTATGATGTCGCATCCGTCGTTGGCAAGCATCTTGAGGCGAAGGGCACGCTGGACCTCGTCCGGATGGGTTTTGACAAGGGGAAAGACGCTTCCCTGGCCAAGAAAATCCGGAGCCGCGAGAAAGTAGAGATGAAGGATATGACTCTGCAGGGTTTCAAAATGGTTGAGCAGGAGGCGCAGATCGGATGTCTGACGGGACGGAACCAGACCGCAGGCGTTCTCCACCGCCCTTATGCTGGCGAGAGTATGGCTGACGGAACATATGCCGCAGATACGCCCGCAAAGCAATGGCGCGTCCCCGCAGCGCCGGCCGGCAAGCATGGCCTCGAAGAAACGCGGCGTTTCAACCACTTCCCACTTGGCTTCCTCGACCCTGCCGTCCCTTATCCTGATGCTGATGTTGCCGTATCCCTCAACCCGGGTGAGTGGTTTTACCTCTATATCGCACGAAAGCCTCATCCCGTCCCTGTGCTCCCTCTGTCAAGATAGCGGTTGAAACCGCCGAAACATTCCAGCCTTTCCATGACCATATCCGCCGGGAAACCGTGACGCTCCATGACCGCAAACAACTGCTCCATGTTGGCGTCCCGCGCCGGCCCCCGGCATCCCCAGCAGCCGACGCGGTTGCCGGGGCACCATGCTCCGCACCCGGCCATGGTCACCGGCCCGAGACATGGCTCGCCGAGGTCGAACAGGCAGATGTTCTCCTCGGCCTTGCACTCCATGCACAGCGGGTATGAAGGATAGACCACGGGCCGCCCGAGGACTAGGTCGGTGACTATTTTCTCCACTTCCTCCTTGCGCACGGGACATCCGTATATGAAAAGGTCCACCTGGACAAAGGAGGAAACAGGCTCGGAAACTCCTCTGGCGTCAACCGGAAAATCGCCGTAAACGACCTTTCCGGCCCGCCCATGGCCGCCGATCCTGTTTACAAGCTGATTCACTCCGCCAAAACAGGCGCAGGATCCGAAAGCCACGAGCTGCGAGGCTCTTTCTCTCGCGCTCCGCAGCCTCTCCACCTCGTCATCCCGGGATATGCAGCCTTCAACAAAGGCTATCTCGTAGTCTTCGGAACGCTCTGTCATCACTTCCCTGAAATCGGCTATCTCCACCAGATCGAGGAAATCGAACAGACCTGCCTCGCGGTTGAGTATCTGCAGCTGGCAGCCCTCACACGAGGTGAGTTCGAGGAAAGCGACACGCGGCCTCGGGACCGCGACTCCGAGGTAGTTTCTTTCTCCGCCGGGCCGGATGTTTCTGCCGGATTCGTTCATATCGCCTCCTTGAGGTTGAGAACGGACCAGTAGTCGAACACCGGGCCGTCCAGGCAGGTGTAGGTGGAGCCTATGTTGCAGCGGCAGCATTTGCCGCGGCCGCAGTGCATGCGTCTTTCGAGGGAAACGAACATCCGGTGAACCGGCAGGCCGGCAGCCATGACCATGTCGCAGACGTACCTGAACATCACAGGCGGCCCGCAGGCGATAACATGGGTGTTGCCGGCAAATCCATCTGCGGCGGATATCCTTTCCGCCAGGACGTCGGTGACCATTCCCACCCGTCCCTGCCAGCCTTCGTCCGCCTGATCGACGATGATGTCGAGGTTGATATCGAACTGCCGCCAGCTCTGGTACTGATAGGTGAAAAGCAGATCCGCAGGCCGCCTGGCTCCATAGATGATATCGACCCTGCCGTAGCGGCTGCGGTTCTCCAGCACGGAAAAGAGCGGCGCCCGCAGGGGAACGATGCCGAGGCCGCCCGCGATCAGGATGATGTCGCTTCCCTGCATCTCCTCCATGGGAAAACTGGTGCCAAACGGACCGCTTATGCCGACCATGGCCCCCCTGTCCATACGGGCGAGAAACCTCGTCATGCCGCCAACGGCCCGGATGCACAGCTCTATGTCTCCGTGACGCAGCGGCGACGATGAGATGGAAAAAGGGGCCTCGCCTATTCCGGGGACCTCCAGCATCACGAACTGCCCCGGCCTGAAACTGAAGCCCTGCCTCTGCGCAGGGTCGACGAGCTGAATCTGATAGAGCTTTTCCGAGGCGGTCAGGGGATAGACGTTGGTTATCTCCGCCTGATACGAGTATTCGAAGCTGTGCAGGTCATGCTTTCTCCGCGGTCCCAGGTTACCATCCTGGGACCGCGGAGAAAGCATGACCTGCACAGCTTCGAAT
>JALWTY010000266.1 GCA_026993265.1 Desulfobacterales bacterium | reverse complement strand
CGGTGCCCTCGACACCGCGCAGCAGCACTTCCCTTTTAAGAAAATAGGCGGCGTTGAGGATGGATATGCGCGGCCCTTTTTCACCCTCGTTCTGGCAGACGTAAAGGTTGCCGTCGCGGTCCACGTCAAGCCCGCGGGCATTGACTATGCCGCGGCCGCGGCCGATGGAGACCAGGGGGAAATACTCGGAATTGAAGACGGTTATCCGGCCGTTGGCGCTGATGGAGTATATCTCGTCGGCAAAACGGTCGTAAAAGACGTAATAGGGATGACGCAGGGGAAGGCCCTGGTCGTCCACGCTCATGATGGCCACGAGCTTGACCGGGATGAGATCCTCGGCCCGGAGCACAGTCCTGAAGCACAGCAGAACCGCGGCGGCAACCAGGACAGCAGCCGTGAGTTTCCCCGCAGAGCGCACCCGCGAACCTCCCTTACCTGCGGCCGATGCCCCTGACCACAGACATCTTGCCCTGGTGGCACTTGACGCATATGCGTCCGCCACGCACATCGGCGATCAGGAGATACTTATATTTCGAGCCATGAGGATCATGGCAGCTGGTACATGCCATCCTGCGCCCGCTCCTCCGGGGATCGGGCCTGCCGCTCAGGGGATGGTTGGCCACCGGATGGCCGCGCTTCAACTCCGCCAGCCTGGTATGGCAGGACACGCAGAGGTCGTTTATCTCGTGATCGAGCTGGAAGCGGTGCCCGGAGGCGTGAGGAGAATGGCAGATGTTGCAGCCCTTTGCCTGGAGAATGCCGTGGACGTAAAAACGGCGCTGCTCCGGCTGAATGAAACGCTTCTTGTCGCTGTGGCAAGCGACGCAGAGCTCGCCGCGTCCGTCGGCCCACAACTGGCCCCGGTAATTACCGTTATGGGGATCATGGCAGATGGTGCAGTCCCCGGTCCCGGCCGGGCCATGGATATGCCTGGCCCTGCGCCACTTGCGGTCGTTTATGTGGCAGCGGAAACATACCTCTTCCACCTTGCCGCTGGGAACGATGATCTTCTTCTCTCCCTCCTTCTCATGGCAGCTCCGGCAGAGAAGGTTGGCCGCCGGGAAGTGACGCCACTCTCCAGCCGCGGCGGTCTTGGGATGGCAGGAATAGCAGCCCGGCGAATAGCGGCCGTAGATCACCCTCCCGGCCTTCACCCCCCCGGGCAGCTTGTCCGTGTGACAGGCGGAACATTCAGCCGGCACCTCGCGGTTACGGTGAAACAGGAATATGTCCGGCCGGGAATAGTCCACGTTGAGGAGCGAGCTTACCGGAAAGTAGCGGATCTTTATATCGCGGGCCACGGGCGCAAGCTGGAGCATGTTGCGGCCGCGGCGCAGGGGAACGCGGAAGTGGACATAGGTGATCCCCTGCTTTCCTTCCCAGCGGCCAACGGGATCGAAACGCGAGCCCCGGCGGGCGTCGGCGAGCGCGACCCGTCCCACGTCGGCCTTGTCGGCCACCGCCACCACCACGTTGATATTGCGGTTTCTGGAATAGATAATGGAATCGGCCGCAGGCGTGAGCAGACGGATCTCGCCCGCGGCCGCGGCTTCAACAAAGACAAGGCCCAGCAGCAGAAATAACCACAACGCCGGCCTGTTCGTTTTGACAATCACGCTTCCCCCCCAAGCTATCAATCAAATGATGAACTCCAAATGCCCACCCCGGCAAGCGGCCACTACGTAACCTTCCTGATTCTTTTCGGGCCGGTGAGGCCCCGAGCGGGCCTTACCGGCCCGCCCCCCCGGAAATCCCGCGCCGCTTCAACAGTTCATAGGCCTTGCGGAACTCCGCAGCCGCGGCCGCGTCATCCTTGTTCATCGCATAAAAACTGCCCAGCCAGTAATGCAGCTCAGGACTGCGCAGATGACGGAACATCAGGATCCGCAAATCGTCCACGGCCTCGTCCACAGCGCCGGACGCGGCCTTGATCCGGGCCCGGCATATCTGACCGGCAAGGTCGTCAGGCTCAAGCTCAAGGCCCGTGGCCAGGCTTTTTTCCGCTGCCGCGGTATCGCCGAGATCGAGGAACAGGCAACCAAGCTCTATATGGGCCCGGCCCATCTTTTCATCAATGGCTATGGCCTTTTTCAGCTCCTTGACCGCCATCTCCGGCTGTCCCTTGGCCGCAAGCGTCCGGCCAAGATGGAAATGGCGCCGGGCCGCGGCCTCCTCCTTGCTCATCTCCACCATGCGGGGATGCAGCTCGGCTTCAATCTCCTCCCTGGTCTTTTCTCCGAGCATGACCTCGACTGCGCCCTTCAGCCTTTTGCCCAGGTCATGGCTGTACCCCATGCCCGCGGCAATGGCTCCGTCCGGAGCAACGAGCAGCAGCGACGGCATGACAAAGATGCCGAGGCGGCCATATACCTCGCGGCCTGGATCAACGTACAGGCGGCCGTCGACCTTTGCCTTGGCGATGATTTCGCGGACCGAGTCCTGATCCCCGCCCTGGGAGTCTATTACATAGACGTCGATATTCTTCCTTGCGAGAAAGTCATTCAGTCCGGCAACGACCTTCAGGGCCTTGAGGGAACGCTTCTTCTTGCTGGCGAGATCAGCGCCGACGAACACGAGGAGCAGGCCCCTGCCATCCGCCGCAGCCACCTTTACGGCCTGGCCGGAGGCCGAGTCTGCGAGGGTAATGGCCGGAAGTTTCTCTCCCGCCTTGACCCCCCGGAAAGGAAAGGATTTGGCCGTGGTCGATTCCGCCAAAAGCAGAAAGGAAAGACTGATCAACACGAACAGGACATGCCTTGCTTCTCGCCGCAATTCTCCACCCCCCGAAACAGAAAACTTTTCCCCTGTTAACCAGACTGCAATCTTTAGCATCTATGACCACGGTTGTCAAAAAATCCTGACCAAAAGACCTTGGCAAATTCAGCGGCCCGGACTGTCATTCCGGAGGGAAAAACCGCCGCGCCTTTGGTTCAGGGCGGCTATATAGCGCAGCCCGGCCCTGGCCTCGGAATTGTCCGGGGCCAGGGCGAGTATCTTCTGAAACTCCCTTTCCGCCGCCCGGTAACGCCCGAGCCTGAGCAGGGTCTTGGCGAGCTGCATCCTGAAAACAGTGGCGCGGGGCTCGATCTCCACCGCTTTTTTGAAATACTCCAGAGCGGCGCGGACCTCACCGGCCCCGTATGCGAGAATGCCAAGGTTGTTCAGGGCCGAGGCCTCGCGGGGATCGAGCTTCAGGGCGGCAAGGCAGTGGGCCCTGGCCTCGCCGGGATCCTTTCCGGCAAGCATCAGGGCCTGGGCCAGGTTCACATGGACACGGGCGTTGGCCGGAGCCTTCACGGCCGCGTCCCTGAGCAGGCTCACCCGGTCGGTCCACACCTGGTTGCGCTGAAAGGTGAGAACCGCGAGCAGGGCCACAAGCACGGCCGCGGCCGGAACCCGCGCCTTGCGCGGCAGCGCCGCGCAAGCGCCTTCCGCCACGGCAAGGCACAGGAAGACCAGGGGAAGATAGTTGCGGTGCTCGAACACCAGGGTGAGGCCGACCACGCTGCTCTCCACCAGATGGGTGAGCAGGAACCAGATGACCGCAAAGGCGTAAACAGGATAACGTCTGCGCCATCGCAGGGCCGCGGCAAGCGCCGCCGCAAGAAGCAGCACGGCCGCCACCGTGGTGGGCGGAGCAACCAGGGAGCGGGACACGGGGAAATCGTGCTCGAGGCTGAAACGCGATGGATCAGGCCAGAGGAAGAGCGAGAGATAAAAGACAAGAACCCTTGCCTCGGTAAGGAGCCGCTCGCCCAGGGTGAAGGGCCGGGAGGCGTAGCCGGAGAGGATGTAGCTGACCGGGTGGAATCCGGTGTACACGAAGGCCAGCGCGATCACAACCCCGGCGCCGGCCGCAAGCCAGGGCAGGCTGCGCCTGAGCCATTCTCCCCGGCCTTTCCGGAAAAAGATCCATTCATACACGAAAAGGGCGAGCGGCAGGGTGGCGGCGTTCTCCTTGCACAGCATGGCCATGACGGCGAAAAGCGCGGTGAGGCCGAACAGGAGCCGCTGCCGCGCTCCCGCATACATGCGGCCGCGGACGTAGCAGAGCATGGCGGCGAGGTAGAAGAACGCGGCCATCGCCGCCATCCGCTGGACGATGTAGGTGACCGCCTGGATGTTCAAGGGGTGGACCAGCCAGACCGCGGCCGCGGCCAGGGCAACCATGTCATCCCTGCCGCCGTCTCCGGGGCCTTCGCGGGCGAGCCTCAGGGTTGCGCGGAAGAGAAAAAAAATGATTATGCCGCAGCCCAGGTGGACCATCAGGTTGAAGAGATGGTAGCCAAAGGTGTTCAGGCGGCCGAAATAGTAGTTGAAGGCAAAACTCAGATAGACGAGAGGCCGGTTGGAGACATGCCATCCCCCGGTGGCGCGGGCGATGCCATCCCAGGAAATCTTTTCCAGCCTGATGTTCTCGTTCATGTAGATCTCGGCGTCGTCGAGGACGAAGACGCCGCGCATGGAGCCGGAATAGGCAAGGACCGCGGGGATGAGCAGAATCATGAGCATGAATGCGGTCCGCAGGCTGGAACGGGGGAACATGGATGCACTCCTCTCTTATTGCCGGCTCCGCATCGCGGAGATTATTTTCGTCCGCAGGGAAGACAGGTTTTTATTACTGTCGTCTCCGGCCCTGCTCAACCCCCGGGATACGGTATCAAGCGCCTGGCGGAAACGGCGGTGGCGGAAATGGAACAGGGCCAGGCGGTAATATCCCTGCGGCTCGGCCGGGCTCAACCTGACGGCCCGGACAAAGGATTCCTCCGCTTCCCGGGTCCGGCCGAGCAGATCCAGGGCCGCGCCCCGGCTCGCCCAGGCCTCGGCATAGCCCGGCGCCAGTTTGAGAGCCTTTTCCGCCCATTCGAGCCCCTTGTCATAATTCCCCTGCTTTATGAAGACCCTGGCGATGCCGTTCATGGCCTTGCGGCGCGGCTCCCTGACCCTGGAGCGGACCGCGACCCGGTAACAACGCAAGGCCCCGGCAAGGTCGCCCTGCTGCTCGTACACGTAACCGAGGTCGAGCCAGGCGGCGGCGTTATTCGGGGCCAGCTCGACCGCCCTTTTCAGCGCCCCGGCCGCGGCCCGGTACTCGCCCCGGTCGGAAAGAGACAATCCGAGCCCCACGTAGGCCCGCGAAAGGCGCGGCGATTTGGCGACCACGTCCTGCCAGAAGAGCACATCGTCGTTCCATACCCGGTTTCGCTGCCAGGTCATGACGGAAAAAAGCGCCACCAGAGCCACGCCACAGGCAACCGCCGCCCGGCCGAACCCGCGCGCTTCGGCCCCCCGCCAGACCCACAGCACCGGCGGCAGGAAAAGAAACATGTCCGGCAGGTACATGCGGTGCTCGAAGATTATCTCGAGCGGGATCACGGTGGACTCGACCAGGTGGTTCAGGAAAAACCAGAAGATGGCGAACGAGGTGATGCGGTCCCGGCTGAAAAAAAAGATCCCGAGCAGGGCCAGGGCGGCGATGGCGGCGATGGCGAACAGGGTGGAAGGCGGATCAAGAAGCGAGTGAGACAGGGGAAAGTCATAGGCGAGATTGAGCCTGGAGGGCAAGGGCAGGAGGAACAGGCTCAAGTAATGGACGATGACCCGGGGTTCGGTGAGCAGTCTTTCGGCCAGGGTGAAGTCGCGGACGCCATAACCGCTGATGATGCCGGCAAAGGGATTGCGGCCCAGGACCAGCCAGGAGACGGCGAGAAAGAGGATTGCGGCCGCGGCCAAGGAAAGAAGGAGCCGCCCGCCTTTTTCCACATTGCGGAAGAAAAAAAACTCATAGCCGAATACGGCAAGGGGCAGAAGCAGGGCGTGTTCCTTGGAAAAGAAGGCGGCAAGGGAGCAGACAGCCGCTCCGGCCCACCAGGCGAACCGGCCGCGGCCGGCGCTCTCCCTGCCCTTCAGGTAAAAGACCAGGGCGAGCACATAGAAAAGCGCCGCCATGCTGGTCATCCGCTGAACGATATAGCTTACACCGTTGGTCTGGAGCGGATGCACCGCCCACAGGACGGCGGCGAAAAAGGCGGCGGTTTCAGGCTTGCCGCCTCCGGTAAATCCGGCGGTCTCAAGGGTAAGAAGAAAAAGAAAAAAAAGCGCGGCCGCGGCCGCGGCATGGACTGCGAGGTTGAACAGGTTGTAGCCAAAGGGATCGAGCCCGCCGGCAAGGTAGTTCAGCGCCAGAGTCACGTTGGGCAGCCACCTGCGGCCGCAGGGACTGTTCACCGCGGCGTCCGCCAGACTGTCCCACGTCAGGCTTTCTATCCTGACGTGGGGATTGTAATGGATGTTTCTGAAGTCATCGAGAAAGAACCCGCCGTGCAGGCTGTTGGAATAGGCAACGCCCACCGCGGCCACGGCCAGAAAGCAGAAGAGCCATCTTCCCGCCGCCTGCGGCAGGCTCATTTATCCGCCCCGGCCTTGGCCGCCGCAGCCTTTTCGGCCGGAAGGAGCCCGGCCAGGGTGGCGTCGAGCAGGCGGCCGAGGGCGTATTTCGCAGCCCTGGCGTAATGGCTTGCGTCTTCAAGCTTCACGGTGTAGTCGCCATCCTTTTTCTCAGGTTTCCAGACCGAAAGCGTCTTTTTGCCGTCCTTGCCCTCGATGGTCAGGGTGGCCTCCGGTTCTCCCCCGGGCGTGAAACCCTTTTCCGTGACCACGTCGGTGATGGTCAGGCGGCACAGATCGCTGACCAGGCTTGCGGCCCGGTTCTGATCCGGTTCCCCGCCCTCCGCCTGCCATTTGCCGTCCTTGCGCTCAAGGCGGAACTCACCGTGGCCGTTTTTGACCGCAAGCGCGGTGACCCGGCCGGGGTCGTAGTCGAGATATTCGTGTTTCCACCAGGACGACACCGTGGCCGCAAGTTCCCAGGCGGCGAGGTCGCGGACCAGGTAGATGCCGTCGCCGTCTCCGCGGCGGACGTGGATTCTCTTGTATCCCGGCGAGGTGCCGAGATACAGCTCAAAGGTATCGCCTGCGGCGGCAATCTTCACCCGGCGGTTGAAATGCTCTTCCGCCACCTCGAGCCTGCGGCGGGCGGAAGCAGAGGAGGAGACGAGCCGACCGGTATCGAGGGCGGCCAGTTTGTCGATAATCTTCTCCACCTTTTCGGAATCGGCCGCATAAAGGCTGGCATCGGCAAGACGCACCTTCCAGACGCCGTCCTTTTTCTCGAGCTTCACGGTCTTGCCGCTGTTGTCGCTTATCTCGAGGCTGGTCACGGCCGCGGCGTCGAGCCCGGCGAGTATCCTGCCGGTTTCCTGCCGGGAGTGGCGGGGCCAGTACACCACGGCCACCAGCGCAAGCTGGAGCGCGAGCGCAACCGCGAGCCATCTGTTAGTGTTCATCATCATCGCCACCTCCTTACACCAGCTGCATGGGTTTTTCCCGCCGCACCTTCAGGGCCCCGAAGAGATAGACCGCAGCCAGGCCGGCAAGGGCGAGGATGTAGTTGAGCCACTCCCAGAACATCTGCTCCCGGCGGTCCAGGGGAACGAGCAGCCGGGCGTGGGAGCCGCGGGAACGGATGGCGAGCAGGGCCTCGTCCGCCACCGACCAGTCCACCAGGTTCTGGAGAAACTCCAGGCTGTTGAGGTAACGGTCCTGCCCCATGGAGCGGGAGATGGAAAAGACCGCATCGTTTATGAACTCGCTCGAGGCCACCACAGCGAGCCGGGCCGAGCCGGGCGAGGCGGGCAGCGCCGGTTCCTGGGCGCTGGCAAGGGCGAGCTTTCTCGCGCGGTCGTCCTTTTCGCCGTCCTTGCCCTTTTCCTTGTCGGCCGCGGCCAGGCGGGGATCCTTCCGGTCCTTGAAATAGCTCTGGAAGGAGCCGGTGGCGAGGATCGCGAGCGTCCGGGCCCGGCGTTCTCCCGAGGCCGGAAAGCCCATGCCGGGATAGAGGCGGAAATCGGGCTGGATGGCGGAAGCGTCGCCCAGCCATGCCTCCGGGCTCGACTTGAGCAGGGTCACTACCTCTAGCTTGCCGGTTTTCTTCTTGTCGACCGTGATCTCGGAACACCAGTTCATGGTCACCGCGGGCAGCCTGGCCGTGACCGGGGTGCCCTGGGCCATGGCGTCGGGCCGGACATCGACGAAGAAGGGATAGGGCATGCGCCGGATCTCCTGGATGGTGAAGCCGCCGACGTTACGGGTCACCGGGATGGGGAAGGGCTCGTTGCGCGGGTCCATCACCAGTTTGCGGCCGATATCGAAACCGTAATGGGCCAGAAGCGGCGCGACGCCGTCCTTGACCTCCTTGAGGTTGATGCTGCGGGCCCCGGGCGGGAGATCGAGCTGGTAACGGCCGGAGAGCACGATCACCGAGCCGCCGCGCATCAGGAACTGGTCCACCGCGAAGCGGTCGAGATCGCTCATGTTCTGGGGCGCGACCAGGAGAAGCACGTCGGCCTGGCCTGCAAGCGTCCCGTCCTCGAAGCGGGCCGGAACCACGTTGTAGCTCTCCTTCAGCATCTTCTGGAAGAGCTCATAGGACGAGCCGCCGCCATAGGGGTTCGCGGCCGGCGGGGTCCAGACCGCCACCGTCTTCATGAATCCGGCGCCCTTGCGCTTGATGGCCGCCTCGATCTCGCGGCGGATGTCGCCCTTTTCCATGCCGCTTGTGACATAGATGCGCTCCCGCTCCCCCTTGCCGCCGGAGAGAAAGAGGTGGAAGAGGAAGGTCTTGTCCGAAAAGAGCGACACCATCATCGGCCGGACGCCAAAGGAACGGGCCGCCTTGTCCTGCTCCGCCGCCTTGACCCGGTTCTCGACGAACCTGAGCTTGCCGCCGGACTGCTCTTCCAGGTCGCGGGCCACCTCGGCGACCTTCTTCTCAAGGCCGGGCAGGGGCTCGGGCAGGGTATCGGGCGTCACCACCAGCCGCAGGGTCAGGGGATCATCAAGGCCGGCGAACACGTCGTCGATGGACTTGAAGCCGTAAACCACCTTTTTTATCGCCCGGGTGATGTCGTACTCGGGGTTTCTGAGGGAGACGTCAAGGCCGCCGCTGCGATCGCGGCGCACCTCGATCAGGTCGTTGAAGCCCAGGGTGGTGAACTGGTCGCCGTACTTGATCAGGATGTTGAAATAGGAGTTGACCACCGAGGCCTCGTAACGGCCCGATATCTGGAAAGGCACCGGCTTGATGCCGTAGACCTCGTTTGCCTCGCCCTCGAGTTCCTCGTCGGTGCGCGGGTCCACGAACTCCACCTCGACCCGGCCGCCCCCTGCGATCCGGTACTCCTCGAGCAGGTCTTTCAGCCGCGGCACCAGCGGCGCGAGCAGGGGATGGGTGCGGTCGCTGAAGTAGCCGCGGATGAGGAGGGGATCGCGCAGGGAGGAAAGGATGTCGCGGGACACCGGCGAAAGCGAGTACATCCGCTCCTCGGTGAGGTCGAGGCGCAGAAAGGAAAGGGGCGCAAGCCAGAGGTTCAAGGCCAGGAGGTTGGCAAAGAGCAGGCCCAGGCCAACGAGCCGCCGTTTCTTGAGCCTGCGGGACGCATCCCCCCTGCTCCAGCAGTTGCGCTCCAGGGAATAAGCGTTCAGGGCCAGGAAGAAGACCGCAAGCGACAGGTAGTAGACCAGATCGCGCAGGTCGATCACCCCGCGGGATATGCTGGCGAAACGGCTGCCGATGCCGATCCCGCGGAGGATCTCGGTGGCGCGGTTGCCGGTGAGCGAGGTCAGGGTGTCGCTGCCGATGAGGTAGAAGAACCCGGCCAGCAGCATGGTCAGCATCAGGGCGATGATCTGGTTGTTGGTCCGCGAGGAGACGAAAAGCCCGATGGCGGCGTAGGCCGCGGCCATGAGCACGGCCCCGAGGTAGGCGGTGACCACCGGGCCGGGATCGAGGTTGCCGAGCATGGCCACGGTCACCGGCAGCCCCAGGGTGAGGGCGAGCGACAGCCCCACCAGGGCGAGCACGGCGAGAAACTTGCCGATGACCAGGTCAGACAGGCTGACCGGCAGGGTGAGCAGCACCTCCATGGTGCCCATGCGCTCCTCCTCGCTCCACTGCCGCATGGTCAGGGTGGAGACCAGCAGGATGAGCAGAAGCGGCATCCAGCGGAAAAGGGGCCGCAGATCAGCGGTGTTGGCCGCGAAAAAGGCCTCGATCCAGAAAAAGGAAAAAAGCGAGGCCAGCAGGAACACCCCCACGAATATGGCCGCCATGGGCGAACCGAAATAGGCTTTCAGCTCCTTTCTCGCTACCGCGGTAAAATGTCTCATTTCGCACCTCCTGCCGCGGTGAGGCGGTTGAAGACCGCCTCGAGGCTCACGCTTTCTTCTTTCAGTTCACACAGACGCCAGTCCCGACTGCGGGCGAGATCGTAGACCGCGGCTCCGAGTCCGCCGCCGCCCGTTATCCTGAAGGCCCGCTTTCCGGCCGTAACGACCCTGCGTCCGTCCGCGGCCTCTGCAAGCAGCCTGCGCCGCTCCTCCTCCGGAACGTCGTCCTCGAAGCGGACCAGGAGATCGGACGCGCCGGACAGGTCGGCGAGACGGGAATCGGCCTTGATCTCGCCCGCGATGATGATGATGGCCCGGTCGCAGGTGGCCTCCACCTCGGAGAGGATGTGGGTGGACAGGATGACAGTGGAGTGTTTCGCCAGTTCGCGGATCAGGGAGCGGACCTCGATGATCTGGGTGGGGTCGAGGCCGTTGGTGGGCTCGTCAAGAATGAGGAGATCAGGGCGGTGGAGAATGGCCTGGGCGATGCCGACCCGCTGGCGGTAACCCTTGCTCAGGGTGGCGATGGGCCGGGTCAGCCGTTCCTCCAGTCCCACGGCCCGGACCGCGTCCGAGACCAGCTTGACGCGGCTGGTCTCAGGGATGCCCCGGAGCCTGGCAATGGTCATAAGCTGGGACTGGACCGTCAGTTCCGGGTAGAGGGGCGCGTTCTCGGGAAGATAGCCGATGCGCTTCTGGACTCCGTGGGGATCGGCCATCACGTCGGTGCCGGCCACCTTCGCGGTCCCGGAAGAGGGGTGCAGGTAGCCGGTGAGGATCTTCATCAGGGTGGTCTTGCCCGCGCCGTTGGGACCGAGAAGACCGATGACCTCGCCCCGGCCCACCTTGAAACTGACGTCCCTCAGGGCGTCGACACCGTCATACGACTTGCAGAGACGCTCAACTTCAATCATGACAGCACTCCGTGTGTGTTTAGGTGGTTAGGGGCTTAGGGGATTAGGGGTTTAGGAGTTTAGGAGTTTAGGGATTCAGGATCCTTACCTGAATCATTGCTGAATTCCTACTCCCCCCTCAATCCCTATATCCCTATGCCCCTATGCCCCTATGCC
>JALWTY010000265.1 GCA_026993265.1 Desulfobacterales bacterium | reverse complement strand
CCGCGGGGAAAAACAGGCCCACAAACAAAAAAATCCGCAAAAAGGTTTTAAAGGTTTTCATGACAGTTACCCGGCGATTTCTCCCATCAGGGATGATGGACTCGTAACCTACCGATACTTTTGACTTTTGCCTTCGGCCTCGTAACAAGGCCGTCAGGGATAAAAATTGTCCGTTGCCCGGGCAAAGGCCTCGAATACCCGTGGCACCCTGACATTATAGCGCCTGACCGCGGAGGCGGACATGGAAACCACGTACTGGGAGGCGCTGCGCACCGGGATGGCGGCGGCGGTCCTGCGGCCGGAGAGGATGTCGAGGGCCATCCGGGCCGCGGTCTCACCCTGCTCGTAGGGCGAGACCCCCACCGAGAGCATGGCCCCGTCACGTGAGTTGAACACGTTCATCCCGATCACCGGCACGTTCATGTGGGCCGTGGTCCAGGCCATGACCTCCCGCGGGGGGACGAACCCCCGCTCCCCCACCCGGCGCGGCAGCTTACGGTAACCGGAGACCAGGAGGAAGTCTATCCGGCCGGCCAGCTCGCGCACCTTTTTCCGCCAGCGGCCGAAATCGGTGGCGATGAAACATCCCACCAGCTCGTGCGGGGACCAGTCGCAGCACCTGGCCGCGTCCACGTCGCAGCGGCCGGAGAGGGCCGGGTCGGAGAGGTAGGCGAGGCGCAGCCCCTTCTTGTTTCCGGCGAGCATGGACAACACCTCGATTATCGCGGGAAACTGTTTGCGCTCCAGGATGCCGGTGACGTTGCCCGCCCGGTCGTAGCCGTAGGCGGCCGGGTCGCCGTTCACCCCGGCGAATACGATGCTGATCCCGGGATGGTCGACGTAGTAGCGGCCCACCAGTTTCTGGGCGTAGTCGTCCACCGCGAGGATGACGTCGGGCCTGAAGTCCTCCACCGCCTTGCGGGCCGCGATCGAGGCCCGGCGCAGGGAAGGGGCGTCGCTGAACTTCTTGGTCCGCATGTAGTGGCGGCGCACGGTCATCCACGAGGTTCCGGCCAGCCCGCGCCTTATCCCCTCGTCCACCAGGCGGGTCCAGACGTAGTCGGTGTCGTAGCTGTGCAGCACCAGAAGCCGCGGTTTGTGGGCGTTCTCCCACAGGACCAGGGCCCCGGTGGCCACGAAGAAGACGAGCATGAGTATGCGCGCGGCCCGGTTCATAGCAGCCCCAGGAAACGCCACCAGGGAAGCGACAGATAGATCGCCGCCACCTTCATGGCGAGGATGGAGAGGTTGAAGGGGGCGAGCCTGCGGTCTTCGGAGGGATGACCGCAGCCGGTGAGCGAGCAGTACTGCAGGTAATAGGAGGCCTGGTAGGGAAAGACCCAGGTCTCGGCCAGGAACAGGACCATGAAACCGGTTATCCACGGGTTGACCCCGCTGGCCTGGGCCGCGGGCATGAGCAGGGTGAGGAAGATGACCGCGGTGGCGTTGATGGGCAGGACCAGGCGGACCGCGAACAGGATCGCGGCCAGCATCGGGATGAAGAGACCGAGGTCGTGGACCATGTAGGCGGTCAGCCAGGCGCACTTGCCGGAAAGCCAGCGGTCCACCCCCACGGCGTTCATGGTCCTCACCATGCCGATAAGCCCGCCGAGGAAGAAGAGAAACGACCAGTCGATGTTGCGGCGGAACCCCTCGCGGTCCAGAAACCCGAACATCAGGAGCCCGAAGAGCACCGACAGGGCGATCCAGGGGATGGCGATGCGGTGGACGGCGCTGGTGGCGAGGCTCGCGGCAAAGGCGGCTATCCCGATCACCGCGGCCCGTTCCGGCCCGGACATGGGGCCGAGGAGGGCGAGCTGGGCCCTGACCGTGTCCCGGGAGAGGCGCGAGGGCGAACCGCTCCTGAAGACGAGGCTCCAGGCGGCGAGGAAGAGGACGAGCAGGACCAGCCCCGCGCAGGAGGCGGCCACGAACCAGTAGGTCCACTGGAAACGGAGCTGTTCCTGGGCCGGGAGGTAGCCGAACATGAGGAAGTTTATCGACTTGCTGCTCAAAAAGACCGCGGAAAATATGCTGGCCCCGGCCAGGGCGCTGACCGTGAGCCGGGCCGCGGCCCGGTCGTGCTCCTTTTCCGGGACCTGGCCGAGGAGCTCCTGGACAAAGGGGCTGATGATGGCGATGCGGCCGTTGGCGCTGGGGATGACCGGGGTGAGCAAAAGCCCGGCCGCGAACACGCAGAAGTTGTGCCACCAGCGCGAGCCCGGACGCAGCGCGATCATCAGCAGGAGGATCCGGAACCCGAGGCCGGAGGCGCGGATGACCGTGCCGAGCCCGAGCACGCTCATGGCCATGAAAAAGCTGTCCGAGGCGAACCCGGAAAGCACGGTCCGCGGCGGGGCAACGCCAAAGACGATCATCGCCAGAAGCCCGAAGACCACCGGGATGAAGTCCGGCAGGAGGCGGAACATCCACATCATCGCCACGCTGGAAAAGATGGCGAGAAAGTAGCGGGAGTTGGCCGCGGCCAGGAGGGGATCGTCGCGGAGGAGGTAGAGGAGCAGGGCCGGGGCCAGCATGGCCGCAAGCCAGCCGCACACCTCAAGGCCGCCGCCGGCGGAGGCCTCCCCCCCGGCCGCCTCCGCCGTCTCCGGCGGCGCGCCGCCGGAACAGCGGGCCGCAAAGGACCGGGCCGCGCTCCGGACGAGACCGGGGCAGTCCCGCTCCATGCCGGCGAGCAGCCCCGCGGGCAGGGCAAAGACCCGGCAGGGAGCGGCCGCCCTGACCCGGCCGCAGACCTCGTCCGCCCCGAGGAGGAGCTCCTCGCCCCAGACCGACACCGCCACCGGCGCGCCGCCTTCACCGGCCAGGAAATCGAGACAGGGGGAGGAAGCGAAAAAGACCTCGTCGCCGGCGCGGATCTCCTCGCCCGCGGCCAGGTCCATCACCCGCAGGC
>JALWTY010000264.1 GCA_026993265.1 Desulfobacterales bacterium | reverse complement strand
TTCTTTATCCGGTAACGCAGGTTTTTGGCCTCGACCAGGTGTTCACCCTCGTGCTCGAGGCCAAAAACCTGCGTTACCGGATAAAGAACGGCATCGTCATCGTCGAGCGCGAGGAGGATTTCCGCCGGGCCGGACGCGATATCACGAGCAGGCGGCTCTGCACCCGCTACAGCCGGGCCGCGAGCCATGTCGACGACATCAAGGCAGTGCTCAGCCCGGCCGGAACGGTGGCGGCCAGCACCAGGGGCAACTGCGTGGTGGTCCGCGACCGGGCCGAAAACATAAAACTTGCGGAAAAGATGCTGGCCGAGCTCGATCTGCCCGTGCCCCAGGTCCACATAAAGGCGAGAATCGTCACGGTATCGCGGGAAGCGAAAAAACGCCTCGGCATCAGGTGGGACTACGACAACCTCAAGACAGCGGACCACCTCTCGTCGGTCATCGACCTGGGGGTGGATCACAGCGCAAACTTCAACATCGGTTTCCTGCGGAACAACCTCGACCTGGGCATAGACCTCCAGGCCCTGCAGCAGGAGAACAAGCTGAGGATACTCTCATCGCCGGAGATCCTGGTTCTCGACGGCCGCACCGCCCAGATCAAGCAGGGCAAGGAGGTGCCCTACATCACCCAGACCACGGACAACATCCAGAACACCTCCTTCCGGGAGGCCAATCTCAGCCTCAAGGTCACCCCCAGAGTGATGGAAGGCAACCGCATCCAGCTCGACCTCGCGGTAACCAACGATTCGGTGGACCAGAACAACCAGGTGGGCAACGAGCCCCTCATCAACAAACAGGCCATAAACACCAGCCTGATCCTGAACGACGGCGTCACCGTGGTGATCGGCGGCATCCTGCTTGAAAGCCGGGACCACCAGAAAGGCGGGGTGCCGGTGCTGTCGAGACTCCCGCTGCTCGGCGGGCTGTTCCGCAGCACGGAAAAGATAAATGAACGATCCGAACTCCTGGTGTTCCTCACCCCCCGGGTGGTGACTCTGGCCGGTCCGGCAGCCGAAGCGGAAACAATGCGGGAGCGGACAACTCCCAAGGACAAGGATGGCCGCGGCAACGAGACATCTTGAATTCTTCGGGTTCAGCGACGACCCCTTCAGGCTGACACCGGACCGGGACTTCTACTTTCCGGCCAGGGGGCACGCGGCCATGGCCGAGGCGGTCAGGTTCGGCCTGGCCCAGGGCGACGGTTTCATCGTGGTCCTGGGCCAGGTGGGCGTGGGCAAGACCATGCTCATGCGGATGCTGATGGCCGAGATGCGGGAAAAAGAATGCGAAACCGCCATGATCCTCTCTCCTCTGCTCACTCCCCGCCAGCTCGTCCAGGCCATCCTCCACGACATCGGTTTTGCTGAAAAATCCCTTGCCCGCGCCTCGCTCGACCAGATGCTCCGGGCCCTGAACCGCCATCTTTTCAACCTTGCGGAAAAGGGAAGAAAGCTGCTCGTGGTCATCGACGAGGCCCAGAACCTTTCCGATGAAAGCCTGGAACAGCTGCGGCTTCTGTCCAACTTCGAATCCGACAAGAGCAAGTGGATGCAGATCATCCTCTTCGGCCAGCCGGAGCTGGAAAGGAAACTGTCGCAGCCCAACCTGCGCCAGTTCGCGCAGCGGGTCGGGATCATGGAGAGCATCCCGCCGCTCGACGAACGTGAAACCGGGCTGTACGTCAACTTCCGCCTCTCCAAAGCCGGGCGGGCCGACATGCGGATCGCGGCCGCGGCCCGGCGCGAACTCCACCGGGCCACCGGCGGGCTGCCGCGGCTCATCAACAAGACCATGGGCCGGGCCCTGCTGGTGGCCTGCGCAAACGGCGGAGAACTGCACCGCAAGGCCGTCCGGGAGGCGGCCCTCTCCCTGCGGCTTGGCAGGAAAAACGGCATTGCCGCGCGGCTTGCGGCCATGATCGGCATGAACTGACAGTTGCCCAGTCCGTGGGGCCCAGCCACTGATTCATGGAAAAAAGGGATATGGCAACAGCGCAACCCAAGAAAAAATTCGGCGACATGCTGGTGGACGGCGGGCTTATCACTCCCACCCAGCTCGACGAGGCCCTTGCCCACGCAAAGGAGAGGGACATCAAGCTGGGCGCGGCCTTGCTGGAAATGGGCCTTGTGGACGAGGCGGCAGTGGCCCGGACCCTGGCATCCCAACTCAGGCTTCCCTATGTGGACCTGGACCGCATCGTCATCGACCCGGAGATCGCCAGGAAGATCCCCGAGATCATGGCCAGGAAGTTCAAGGTGGTGCCCATCGGGGAAAAACCGGGCGAAGTCCTGGTGGCCTTCGCCGATCCCCTGGACATCTTCGCCCGTGACGAGGTGGCCAATCACCTGGACGAAAAACTGGTCACCTGCGTGGCCGAAGGCAAAAAAATCGAGCGGGCCATCGCCCAGGTGTATGCGCCGGTAACCGCGCCCACGGGCGACAAGGCCGATGAATCGGCCGCGGTCCGGGCGGTGAACGAAATCCTCATCGAGGCGGGCCGGAAAAGGGCCAGCGACATCCACCTCGAGCCGGAAAACGAACGTCTCCGGGTACGGCTGCGGGTGGACGGGGTTCTGCAGGAATCGCGCAGTTACCCTGCCGAACTGCATCCCAGCATCATCAGCCGGATAAAGATCCTGGCCGACATGGACATCGGCGAACGCAGGAAACCACAGGACGGCCGTTTCGAAGTGCCGGTGGCGGGCCGCGAGTTCGACATCCGGGTGTCCAGCCTGCCGGTCACCGGCGGCGAAAAGGTGGTCATGCGCCTGCTCGACAAGGCAAAAATAAAAATAACCCTGGACGAACTCGGCTTTCTCGATCACCAGCGCGACACCTTCAAGTCTCATATCGCCAGGCCCCACGAGATCATCCTGGTCACCGGTCCCACCGGCAGCGGCAAGACCACCACCCTGTACGCGGC
>JALWTY010000263.1 GCA_026993265.1 Desulfobacterales bacterium | reverse complement strand
GGCGTAGACGCCAAGAATGAGACCTGCTCCGATGATCTGCTGCCAAAACTCCCGGAGCCAGGCCAGTGATGGCCCATTCAGGGAGTGCGGGTCCTCCAGCGTGGGCGGCAGGGAGATGTTTTTGATAAAGGCGGTGAGCACCGGCAGCTCTTGTTCGCCGCCGTCGGTCTCATAGCCAATGATATTGAGATACCCTCGCCGCATGAAAACAATGCCGGACACGCCGTGCAGTTCGCGTTCTTGCATGGTCACCTTGGTCGCGAACAAGATGGTTTGCCGGTCCTGGATGTATTCCAGGTTCTCCATTGACATGCCGGAAACCGTCGCAGGCAGCATGTTCTGCAGTACATCCCGGTTTCTTTTGAACCAGGAAAACATCTTTTGCCGTTGCTCCTTGGCCACCGGCGTGTCGGGCAGGGCATGAAAGACAAAGAGTATTGCTGCGTTACCCGTGGCCGCGGCTTTAACGTAACCGGCCAGCACCGTGCCAGTGGCCGGGGGCACGCGGCCCTCCAGGTATTTGCGAAGCTCGGTGGCGGTCAGCGCGCGCCAGGAATCCGGCAGTACCGACGATATCTGCTCGCCTTTCTGGGTGGAGAAGGCGACCTCTTTGCCACGGGCCTGGAATGGCACCAGGACCAGCAGCATTGCGAAAACACACAGACATCGGCCAAGCATCTATTGCCGTCTCCCTGGATGGGGGATGATCCTTTTGGCGAGAATCTGCCGCAACGACTCGCGGAACTCGGTGTTTTTCGTGCTGGCGAGCCAGACCGGATCGACCGAGTCACACTGCGGCCTGTAGCCATCGACTATCTCGAGCAGCATGGACTTGACCGTCTCGAGATCAAACCGCCTGCAGGCCCGGTCCAAGCGATCGAGGTGTTTTCCCAGTTTGGGCCAGGCGAGAAAATCCTCCTCGGCCCGCATGATCATCGGGTGTTCTGTGCCGACCACGTTATCGCCTACCAGCAGCTCTTCGTACAGCTTTTCTCCGGGACGCAGCCCGGTGAACACGATTTCGATATCTCCTTCCGGGTTGTTCTCGTCCCGCACCGCAAGACCACTCAGGCGAATCATCTTCCGGGCAAGATCAACGATCTTCACCGGCTCGCCCATGTCGAGCACAAAAACATCCCCGCCCTTCCCCATAGCGCCGGCCTGCAGTACGAGTTCGACCGCCTCGGGAATGGTCATGAAATAGCGGGTGATCTCCGGGTGGGTGACCGTGACCGGGCCACCATTCTTGATCTGCCGGCGGAACAGCGGCACCACCGAACCGGACGATCCCAGCACGTTCCCGAACCGCACCATAGTAAACCGGGTTGTGCTCCCCTGGGCCGCCAGCCCCTGGAGAACCATTTCCGCCATCCGCTTGCTGGCCCCCATGACATTCGTGGGCCGCACCGCCTTGTCGGTGGAGATGAGCACGAACGTTTCCACTCCGCATTCCTGGGCGGCCAGGGCGGTTTTCAGGGTGCCGAAGAGGTTGTTTCGGATTCCCTCTATGGGATTGTACTCGACCAGCGGCACATGCTTGTAGGCGGCGGCATGGTAGATGGTGTCGATCTCCAGGGCGGAGAGCACCGCTTTCACCCGTCGCTGCCTGCAGACCGAGCCGAGGATGGGGACGATCTCCAGGCGGCCCTGCCACTCGGCTTGTAATTCGTTCTCAATGGTATACAGGGCAAACTCCGACCGTTCGAAAAGAACAAGCCGTTTCGGCCCCAGCCGGGCGATCTGGCGGCACAGTTCCGAGCCGATGGAGCCACCGGCGCCGGTGACCATCACGGATTTTCCCTCGATGCAGGCGCGCAGCAGTTCCGGCCGGGGCGGCACCGGATCGCGGCCGAGAAGATCCTCGAGCGCGATGTCCTGGATATGCTCGATGCCGATCTCGCTGGAAACCAGTTGTTCCAGGTACGGCAATCGCTTGACCTCGACCGGCAGCGGCTCCAGCCGGCCGAGTATCTCGCGGATACGCTTCTTGCTGGCCGACGGCATGGCCAACAGGATGAAATCAGGTGTATGGCTCTGGATCAGTTCAGGGATGTTGCGGGGCGGGAATATTTCGATGCCGTTCAGCTTCCGGCCATGCAGGACCTTGTTGTCATCCACAAAGGCCACTGGCACGAATTCATCGGAAAGCTTGAAGGCCATGCTGATCTGGGCGCCGGAAGACCCGGCCCCGTAGATGAGTACCCGTTTCGCATGGGCTGATTTCTTCTTGCACAACACGGCGTAGAGGTGGCGGAAGATCATCCGGCTGCCGCCGAGCTGCAGGAAGGCAAGAAAGAAGAACAAGAGCGGTACGGCGCGGGGAAAGCCGTTCCAGCCCTGGAGCAGCACCAGCCCGACGAGGAGAAGAGTGGATGCATAGGTGGCCTTGAAGACCGCCCACAGGGCGTCGAGGCTCGCGTACCGGATGACCGCATTGTACAGGCCGATCCGGATGAAGACCGGATAGGACAATATGGGCAAGGCCAGGAAGAGCCAAGCGAAGTCATCCCAGATCGGCGGCCACGCATGCTCCAGGCGCAGGGCCATCGCGCCCCACAAGGAAAGGGCGAGCAACACCCCGTCCAGCACGAGCAGAATGAACCGCTTCGTGTAGAAGGATGAATCGGCGAGCTGCTTGACGAGCGATGTCAATGAGAAATCCATGTCGCGTCCCATGTTATTGTATGCCGAGAAGAAGTTGGCCGCTGTTCCTTGCGAGGGAGTGGCTGACCATCCTCATAATTATGATTGGGGCGCATCGGAAGTTTATGGCGTTTACTTGATGCGGCGCAGTTTGACACCGTGCCGTACTCGTCCTCCTCGTGGTGAAGGCTCTTGCTGGGCGGCCAGTTTGTCGAATTGACGGTTGTACCGCGCACAGCGCAATTTCAGGATATTGTTGGCGCGGTCAACACGCCACCAAGCGCTGG
>JALWTY010000262.1 GCA_026993265.1 Desulfobacterales bacterium | reverse complement strand
GGAGAGAGTCCGTCCTTTCGGCGCTTTTTTGCATCCGCCGTTCAGCGAGAATGCCCTTCGCCTCCGCCTCTTTGCGCGACAGGTCGATCTTCTTGAGCAGGGTGACCTCCCTGGTGACATCATTGATGGTCCAGACAACCAGCTCCTTCCAGCGCCGCAATCTGACCCGCAGCAGGCGCTGACCGCCGTCCGTATCCTCCAGGGTATACGACCTGGTGGCAACCTCGGATCCGGTCAGGGAGGGCACGGGACAATCCTCACAAACCTCTGAGCGTCGGCAAAGCAGACGATGGCAGGCCGTCCCCACTCCCTCCCCATCCGTGAGGTTGAGCAGTTCGGCCGCCATTCTGTTCATCCAGACAAGGGTGAAGTTTCGGTCGAGGAGGCAGACACCGGCCTGGATCTGATCCCACAACTCCTCTATCGAACCGGCGCCCTGTACAATATCGGCAATCTTCATGCGTTCCCCGGCAGTTTCTTGGCATATTCTGAACGGCAGGATAAAGTTCATCATAAAAACCGTTCGATTTCAAGCCGTTTTTTGGTCAGGCGTTTGAGGGAGACGGGCCGGGAGGTCTTTAACTCCGGCGCATAGATGGATATCCGCATCTCCTCAATCATGATCCGGAATTCGTTGACCAGCTCTGTTGCCTCACGCCGCTGCCGGGGGATCTGAAGTGCGGCCAGTTTCTCTTGAAAATTGTGCAGGGCGCTCTCGAAGGGTTCCAACGGCCGCCCCTTCTCCGCATCCTTGCCTGGTTGGGCATGGGCTCGCTCCACCCTGACTCGCAGGGCCTCCAGGAAGCGGGGCAGCAAGGCCATCTCCACGGCGGGCACGTCTTCCAGAAAGGAGGCGGGCACCAGGCTGGAGAGACGGTGACGGTACTCATCGAACCTCTTTTGGGAAGGGCCCGACCGGCTCAGGCCCTGGAACTTTTCCATCACCCGGTGGCAGCGCAGCCGCGCCTCCAGCACCGAACGAATCTGCTCAAAGAGGGGGGCCGCCTCCCGGAACAAGGCGCCCCCGCGAAGTTCTTCAAGACGGCGCTCAAAGACGGCCCGGTCCGGGATTCCGCCACTGTCGTCGGCGCACACCTGCCGAAGAAGACAGGCCAGGATCCGCCGGTTCACGGCCTTTGTTCCCCCCAGCCAGGCGTATAACGGCCAGTCGGAGGCGGCCAGTGAACAGGTTGCGGCCAGCCGTTTTACCTGCGTGGACAGCATCTTTCCGTACAGTGCGGCGAGCCCCTGCCTGGTGTGCTGCAGGCTCTCCTCCTCTGACAGAAAGAGGCGCACCCCGACGCGGCCGCCGCCGTAATCCACCAGGGCCGGGTAGGCAAACCCCTCAAGCCTGCCGTTCCTGCCCTGCAAGGGAAATCTGCCGGGCAGATCGGGAAACTCCGTCAGCGCGCCGACCTCAACCCGGCGCTTCAGGGCTTCCAGGCCACTATGAGCAGCCGTCGTCTCCACCCCGAACAGTTCGTTAAAGGAGCGGCTCTGGCGCAGGATCCGGCCCCGTTCGTCCACCAGGCAGAACCGCATCCGCAAGTGGTCGGGCAGCTCATCCATCGCCCACTGACCACAGGTCACCTCAACCCCGAACTCGGCTCTGACGGCCTCGGACAGCGCCTCGGCCAGGCGGCCCTCGGCAAAGTTGATCACCTCGGCCAGCCGTTCGGCGCAGCGGGAGACGGGCACCAGCTGTTTGCGAATCCTTTTGGGGAGCCCCTTCAGGAGGAAGAGGATCTTCTCCTCCAGCATCCCCGGCACCAGCCACTCGAAACGAGCGGCCGGCAGGTGGGCCAGCGCCTCGGCCGGCAGGTGGACACTCACCCCGTCATCGACTGCCGACGGCGCAAATTTGTACGAGAGCTTCAGGAGAAAACCATCAAGGCGCAACTGTTTGGGAAACCGCTGCAGACGGCGGCGATCCGGATCCCTGCGCAGCACATCGTCCTCACTCATCTTCAGGGCGTCGTCATCGGCCAGACGGCCCAGGGTGGCCAGATCCCACACCCGATCCGGCAGGCGGTCGTCGTAGAACTCGAATAGCGTCTGTTCATCCACCAGATGGCGCTGCCGCATCCTGTCCTCCAGGTCCGCGAGCCGCCGGAGCAGTTTGCGGTTGTGGGTCAGGAAAGCAAGGGGGCGCGGGACCTCTCCCTCCACCAGGGCGCTCCGGATGAATATCTCCCGGGCCGCCTTCGGATCAATGGGGCCGAAGTTCACCCGGCGGCCGGAGACGATGGTCAGACCAAAGAGAACGACCTTCTCGACGGCCACCACCCGGCCCCCTTTTTTCTCCCAGTGAGGATCGGAATAGGAGTAACGGCAGAGGGGCCCGGCCAGCCTCTCGAGCCACTGAGGATTGATGGTGGCCACGGTCCTGGCGTACAACCTGGAGGTCTCGACAAACTCGGCCGCCATGATCCAGCCTCCGGCGCGGCCGAACAGGGCGGAGCCCGGAAAGATCATGACCTCCTTGCCCTGCCCGCCCTGATAGATGTTCTTCGCCTTGCGCTGGGCGATATTGCGGATAATCCCGCAGAGGATGGAGATATGAACGGCATCCCGCTCCCCGTCGGTCACCTCCACCCGGTACCGTACCCTCTCCTTCAGCACCCGGCAGATCTGCTCATAGATATCACACCACTCCCGCATCCTCTGCCGGGCGAGAAAGTTGCGGCGGCAGAACCTGCGCTGCCGCGACCGGGACCCGGCCCTGCCGCCGGTACGGTGGTAGGCGCGCCAGATGTTGATGAAGGTGATGAAGTCGGAGGATTCGTCGATGAACTGCCGGTGAGCCGCCTCCGCCTCCTTCTCCATGCCGACCGGCCTCTGCCGGGGGTCCTGGATGCTGAGCGCCGCGGCAATCACCATGACCGCTGGCAGCACCCCTCTCTCTCTGGCCTCGAGCACCATCCGGGCGATGC
>JALWTY010000261.1 GCA_026993265.1 Desulfobacterales bacterium | reverse complement strand
GGATACGACTCCATCTGCGGTATACGGTTTCGCGGAACTGCTCGCCCGGAAAAAGCAACCGGAAGAAAAGGCGCCCGCCCCGCCCCCGGCCGACGAGGTGGCCCTCTACCGCCGCCGGGTGATCGACGCCATTCAACTCGCCCCCCTGCGGCCGGAAAAACACAGCCCCATGGTCATAGCGATGGTGGGGCCGACAGGGGTGGGCAAGACCACCACCTGCGCCAAGATCGCCGCCCACTTCACGGTCCGCCGCGGCATGGACGTGGCCCTGCTCAGCACCGACTGCTACCGCATCGGCGCGACCGAACAGCTCAGAACCTACGGCCGGATAATGAAGATTCCCTGCGAAGTGGTCATCAGGCCGGAAAAGGTCTCCCGCGCCATCGACGCCCACAGCCACCGCGACCTGGTCATCATCGACACCACCGGCCGCAGCCCCTACGACCACAAGAACATCGACGAACTGGCCCGTTGGCTCGCCGACGAGCGGATAATGCCGATCCTCACCCTGTCGGCCACCGCCAAGAAGGAAGACCTGGCCGCAACAGTGGAAGCCTACGGCGTCCTCGGCCTGCGCGGCGTCGCCCTGACCAAGCTTGACGAAACCAGGGCCTACGCCGTAATCTGCAGGTATCTCGCCGGGGCCGGGCTGCCGGTCTCCTGCCTCGGCATAGGCCAGAGGGTGCCGGAGGACTTTCATCCCGGCAGCCGGGACTTCCTCCGCGACCTCTTCGAACAGGGACTCGAAACGGCCCGCAGCCGGGAGAACTCGACCCGGCCGCAGGCGGCAGAGGCTGGAATATGACCCAGGCAAGCACCCTAGTCTCGATGATGCGCGACTCCGGCGGAGCGGGTAACTCCGGCGCCTCCCCGGGAGCATACAGCATCACCAGCGGCAAGGGCGGGGTGGGCAAGACCAACATCACCACCAACCTCGCCTTTTGCCTGGCCCGTAGGGGCAAACGCGTCCTGGTCATCGACGCCGACCTCAACCTCGCCAACATCGACATCCTCCTCGGCCTCTCCCCGAAGTACAACATCCAGCACGTGCTCAAAGGGGAACGCAGCCTCGCCGAGGTGCTGGTGCGGGGGCCGGGGGGATTCCGCATCCTGCCGGCCAGCTCCGGAATCCTCGACCTTTTTTCCCTTGACGAAAGCCAGAAGCTCTTTCTCCTCTCCGAGATGGAGGAGATGGCCCGTGACCTCGATTTCCTCCTTATCGACACCGCGGCCGGAATCAACGACAACGTCATCTACTTCAACCTCGCGGCCCGGGAACGGCTGGTGGTGCTGACCCCGGAGCCGACTTCCCTCACCGACGCCTACGCCCTGATCAAGGTGCTCGCCGCCAACCACTCCATCGACCGTTTCCGGATCCTGGTCAACATGGCGGCGTCAAAGGCGGAAGGGCTGGCGGTCTACCGCAAGCTGGCCATGGCCGCGGACCGTTTCCTCGACTCGGTTTCCCTCGACTATCTGGGGTTCATACCCAAGGACGCCAAGGTGACCGAGGCGGTGCGGCGGCAGGAACTCATGGCCGAGATCTTTCCGGAATGCCGCGCCTCCCGCGCCATCGACGAACTCGCCGGAACCCTGATCGAGGAAGCCGGCGCGGCCGGAGACGGCAATTTTTTCTGGCAGGGCATGCTCAATCTGTAATATCATTTTCAAGGGTTCACCGGGGTTCATCCCCGGCCTGCCCGTCTTTTTCCCTTGATGGCCCTTGTTGTTGCGAGACCATCTTTCAGAGACACGAAAACACCATGACCCCTCCACAGGCCGGCGCATTGATGAGCAACGAGAGCGCTTCCAGGCTCAGGGACTACACCAGGCTGTTCGACAGCCGCAAGGGATCGAGTCTCTCCCGCGAGGAGCGTAACGAGCTGATCGTCGCCTGCGCCCCGCTGATCAAGTACATCGCCGCCCGCCTGGCCTCGAGGCTGCCGCCCCACATATCGGTGGACGACCTGGAGAGCAGCGGGGTCATCGGACTCATCGACGCGATAGAGAAATTCGATCCGGCCAAGAACGTCCAGTTCAAGACCTACGCCGAGTTCCGCATCCGCGGGGCCATGCTCGACGAACTGCGTTCGCTCGACTGGATTCCCCGCTCGGTCCGGCGTAAGATGACCGAGCTCGAAGACGCCTACGACCGCCTCGAACGCGCCCTGGGCCGCCCGGCCGAGGACGAGGAGGTCGCGGCCGAGCTGGGGATGGATCTGGAAGATTTCCACCGCCTTTTGAACGAGACCCGGAGCTTCACCTTCCTCGACGCCGACATCCTCTCCCACTGCCGCGTCCGGCCGCATCAGGACGGCGTGGACGGCGAAAGCATGGAGCCCGGCGACCCGGTGCGGGCCCTGAACCTCGCCGAGCTGCGGGAGCACCTGGCCCGGGCCATCGCCGGCCTGCCGGAAAAGGAACGGCTGGTGGTGAGCATGTACCACGTGGACGAGTTGTCCATGAAGGAGATAGGCGAGGTGCTGGGCTACACCGAGTCCCGGATATCGCAACTGCACAGCAAGGCGATGCTGAGGCTGCGGGCGAGGCTGCGGAAGACCCTGGGGCTGTCCGGCGGCAAATGAAAAGAAAAATGGTTTTGTTGCCGCCGGACAGATGGCTTATAATTCTCCTGACACAACGGTGCGGAACAGACCGCATTTCCTCAGGCAGAGAAAAAGGTAGGCAAGATGGCCGTTGACACCAACATGAAGGTACTGGTGGTGGATGACTTCGCCACCATGCGCAGGATCGTGAAGAACATCCTGAGCCAGCTCGGCTTCAAGAACATCATCGAGGCCGACGACGGCACCACCGCCCTGGACATCCTCAAGAAAGAGCCGGTGGGCCTGATAATAAGCGACTGGAACATGCCCAAGATGACCGGGCTTGAGCTCCTCAAGGCGGTGCGGGCCGATCCCAACCTGGCCGACACCCCCTTCATCATGGTCACGGCCGAGGCCCAGCAGGACAACATCATCCTCGCGGTCAAGGCCAAGGTGAGCCAGTACGTGGTCAAGCCCTTCACCGCCGAGACCCTGGGCGAGAAGATAGACAAGGTCTTCGGCTGACCCCTCCTGCCATGCCATGAGCGAGGAAAACAAACCCTCCGGCGGCTCCGAATGGGGCGAGGACTGGGAGGCGGCATTTCAGGCCGAGGACGACCTTTTCTTCCCCGACCCGGAAGAACCGCCTGCAGAGGCCGGAGAAGCGCCAGCCGCAGACGCGGCCGTGGCCGATTCCGCCGGCGCCCCACCCCCTGAACCAGAGCAGGAGGGAACGGAACAGGAAGCAGCAGAGGAGCGCAGCGGCTTCTCAGCCCTTCTCTGGATCCTGGCCGGCGCGGGCAGCGGCCTGGTTCTCACCCTGACCATCCTTGGACTCTACCTGATGCTCAACGACGCCCCGGAAGAGCCGCCGCCGGCGCGGCCCGTGGCGTCCGTACCCCCGGCCGGCACCGCCCCGGCTCCGCCACCGCAGGCCACGACGGCCGCGCCGTTGCCCAACCGGGTCAAGATAGCCTTGCGCCCCTTCCTGATCCCGGTCAGGCGTCAGCCGGGCAAACCGCTCCGGGAGCTTCTCGACCTCGAGGTCACCCTGGTGGTCGAACTCGACGACAGCGCAAAAGAGATTTCCAGGGAAGACCGCATCAGGATCCGCGACAGCATCTACCGTCTCTTCATCTCCATCCCCTCCTCCGAACTGCACCACTACACCCTGGCAAGGGGCGAGATGGTGACCAGAACCATGGACGCCATCAGAAAGAGCCTTCCCAACCTCACGGTCAAGAGCCTGATCTTCGACCGCTACCACATCCTCTGAACCCCTGTCCCTTCTTGCCGCCCTGCGGCCCTGATACAATTTTGTCATCCAATTCCACTCCTATGACATTTATGTAACACACCCCGGGACGCGAGCAGGGGAAAACCCGGACATCGTGTTGCGATCACGTCACTTTTTTCAAGATGGCATTATAATTGCATGAAAACCGCGAAATCCTTTTCCAGGGGAACCGGGACACCCCGCGGGAAAGGAGCGACCGGAAACGGCCGCAACGGGACAGGCAGCAAACACCAAAAAACGAAGGAGAAAAACTATGATCAACTCGGGAGACACTGCGTTCATTATGGTTTCGGCAGCCCTGGTGCTGCTGATGACCCCCGGGCTCGCCATGTTCTACGGCGGCATGGTCCGGGGCAAGAACGTGCTTGGCACCATCATGCAGAGCTTCATTCTCATCGGCCTGGTTAGCATCGAATGGGTCTACATCGGCTACTCGATGTCCTTTGGCCCGGACATCGGCGGATTCATCGGCTCGCTGGCCTGGTTCGGCCTGAACGGCGTTACCAACGCGCCCAGCCCGGTCTACGCCACCACCATTCCCCAGACCGTGTTCATGATCTACCAGTGCATGTTTGCGGTCATCACCCCGGCGCTGATCACCGGCGCCTTTGCCGAGCGCATGCGTTTCGCCCCCTTTCTCATCTTTTCCCTCATCTGGACGGTGGTGGTGTACAACCCGGTCTGCCACTGGATCTGGGGGGACGGCGGCTGGCTTGCGGCCCGCGGGGTCAAGGATTTCGCCGGCGGCCTGGTGGTCCATCTCACCAGCGGCGCGGCCGCGCTCGCCGCGGTCATGGTCATGGGCGCCCGCAAAGGACACGGACATGACAAATTTGTACCCCACAACCTGCCCATGACCCTGCTCGGCACCGGACTGCTCTGGTTCGGCTGGTTCGGCTTCAACGGCGGCAGCGCCCTGGCCGCCGACGGGGTGGCGGCCACCGCCTTTGTCGCCACCCATCTCGCCGGCATGGCCGGAATGATCATGTGGACCGCGATGGAGTGGATGTTCGACGGCAAGCCCACCACCCTGGGCGCGGCCTCGGGCGCCATCGCCGGCCTGGCCACCATCACCCCGGCCTCGGGCTTCGTCACCCCGGGCAGCGCCATCTTCATCGGCCTTTTGGCCGGATGCGCCTGCTACCTGGCGGTCAACTTCAAGAACAAGATCGGCTTTGACGACAGCCTCGACGTGGTCGGCATCCACGGCCTCGGCGGCCTCATGGGCACCATCTGCCTGGGCATCTTCGCCACCAAGGCGGTCAACCCCGGCGGCGCCGACGGGCTTCTCGCCGGCAACGCCGCCTTCCTTGGCACCCAGGCGTTCGGAACCGTGGTGGTCCTGGTTTACGCCTTTATCGCAAGCTTCATCATCCTGAAAGCAATCGACGCGACCATTGGCCTCAGGGTTTCCGACGAGGACGAGACCCAGGGCCTCGACCTCGGTCTCCACAACGAGACCGCATACAGTTAACCCCCATCAAACGAAGGAGGATTCAGATGAATTCAGGAGACACGGCATTCATGCTGGCGGCCACCGGCCTGGTCATGTTCATGACCCCGGGGCTCGCCCTTTTCTACGGCGGCATGGTGAGGAGCAAGAACGTGCTCGCGGTGACCATGCAGAGCTTCATCTGCCTGGGGCTGGTCTCGCTCATCTGGATCCTCTTCGGCTACTCCATGGCCTTCGGGCCGGACGTGGGCGGGTTCATCGGCAACCTCGACTGGGCCATGCTCAAGGGCGTGGGACAGGCGCCGGGGCCGTACTCCGGCACCATCCCCCACCTGCTCTTCTGCGCCTTCCAGCTCATGTTCGCGGTCATCACTCCGGCATTGATCACCGGCGCCTTTGCCGAGCGGATAAAATTTTCCGCCTTCCTGGCCTTCACCGTGCTCTGGACCTGCCTGGTCTACCTGCCGGTGTGCCACTGGGTCTGGGGCGGCGGTTTCATGGGTGGGCACGGCGGGCTCGACTTTGCCGGCGGCACCGTGATCCACATCAACTCCGGGGCCGCGGCCCTGGTGGCCGCCATCCTGATCGGCAAACGCAAGGGATGGGGCCATGAATCGTTCCATCCCCACAACATCGGCATGACCATTCTCGGGGCCGGGGTTCTGTGGTTCGGCTGGTTCGGCTTCAACGCCGGCAGCACCCTTGCCGCGGACGGCATCGCGGTCAACGCCCTGGTCACAACCCAGGTGGCCGCGGGACTGGCCGCGCTTTCGTGGATCATCGCCGAGTGGCTGGTCCAGGGCAAGCCCACCACCCTGGGCGCGGCCTCGGGCGCGGTCGCCGGACTGGTGGCCATCACCCCGGGGGCGGGATTCGTCAGCCCGGTTTCGGCCCTGATCATCGGCCTGGTCGCAGGCGCGCTGTGCTACCTCGCGGTAATGATGAAAAGCCGCCTCGGCTACGACGACGCCCTGGACGTGGTCGGCGTCCACGGGGTCGGCGGATTCTGGGGCGCCATCGCCACCGGCATTTTCGCCTCAAAGGCCATAAATCCGGCCGGAGCCGACGGACTCATCCACGGCAACGCCGGCCTGGTCGCAACCCAATTCATCGACGCTGCCACCACCGTGGGTTATTCCCTTGTGGTCAGCTTCGTTATCCTTAAAATCATAGACATGACAATCGGTCTCAGGGTAAGCAGGGAAGAGGAAATCCAGGGGCTCGACCTCACCCAGCACAGCGAGACCGGTTATTCCCTGTAGGCCGGGCCCTGCCGCAAGGCGGCCTCAAACCCAAGATTCGCTGACAAGGAGAAGAAAGATGAAAAAGATCGAAGCCATCATCAAGCCGTTCAAGCTCGACGACGTCAAGGAGGCCCTGAACGAGATCGGGGTCAAGGGCATGACCGTGACCGAGGTCAAGGGCTACGGCCGCCAGAAGGGCCACAAGGAGATCTACCGCGGGGCCGAGTACCAGGTGGACTTCATTCCCAAGGTCAAGCTCGAGATCGTGGTCGAGGAGTCGATGGCGGAAAAGGTCACCGACACCATCCGCGAGGCGGCCAACACCGGCAACATCGGCGACGGCAAGATCTTCGTGATGAGCCTCGAGGAGGTCATCCGGGTCCGCACCGGCGAAAAAGGCCGCGAAGCCATCTAGGCCCGGCGGGCGGCAATGGGCGGCGCGGCAGCCACCAGCGGATACAACCTGCGCGAACTCTGGGGGCGCGGCCTCTCCGGCCGCGCCCTGCTGGAGCAGCACGCGGCCAGGGTTGACTCGCTTTTGCAGGAAAACTTCATCGCCAAGGCGGGCGCAAGCGGCGACTACGCCCTGGTGGCCCTGGGCGGTTACGGCCGCAGGGAGCTTTTTCCCTATTCCGACGTGGACCTCATGATCCTGCACTCGGGGCAGGTGCGGGAAAAGGCGCTCGAGGAGATGGCCCAGGCCGTGTTCTATCCCCTGTGGGACGAGGGGTTCGAGGTGGGCCACGCGGTCCGCACCGTGGATGAGTGTCTCAACGACGCGGAAAAGGATTTCTTCCTCTCCACCGCGCTGCTTTCCGCCCGTCTGGTGGCCGGTTCGGGAATCCTTTTCCACCGGCTTACCAGCGACTTTTCCGCCCGCCTCATCGAGGGCCGCAGGCGCGACTTTGTGGAAGAGATAAAGCACAACCGCGACCTGCGCCACAAAAAGTTCGGCGGCAACGCCTTCCTGCTCGAGCCCCACATCAAGGAGGGGCCGGGCGGCCTGCGCGACATCCATTCCATGCTCTGGACCGCGCGGGTGATGTTCGGTTTCTCCGGCATGGACGACATGGTCCGGGCCGGACTCTTCAACGTCGAGGAGGCCGAGAGGTTCCACCAGGCCTGGGAAGAACTGATCCAGGTCAGAAACCGGCTCCACTTCGCAAGCGGCCGCAAGAACGACCAGCTCTACTTCGAGTACCAGACCGCCATCGCCGCGGACTCCGGTTTCCGCGACCGCGGGGGAAGGCTCGCGGTCGAGCAGTTCATGCGCGAGGTCTACCGCGCCCTGAAAACCATTGCCGCCACGGCCGGGGCGTTTTTCGAGCATGTGGACGATGTGTTTGGAAAGCCGGAGGCGGCCGGACGGACACGCCGGATCGAGGAGGGCATCGAGGAGGCGGCCGGCCGCCTGCGGATAACGGACCCGTCCCTGCTGGAAAACAAACCGCAGATCGGTCTGCGCCTGTTCCTGCACGCATGCCGCATGCGGACGCCGGTGCACCATCAGAGCCGCAGGCTGATCAGGAACCGGCTGGAGCTGATCCGCGAAAACCACGGGAGAAAGAGGCTCACCACTCCATTCATCGACATCGTCGCAAGCGGCGACCGGGAGATAATGGAGCAGATGCTCGACACCGGCCTGATCGCCGCCATGATCCCGGAGTTCGAACGTCTCGACGCCCTGGCCCAGCATGACGTCTACCACCTGTACACGGTGGACCGCCACCTCATGGCCTGCGTCGGAGAGCTGGGCCGGCTCAGGGAGGACGAGGCAGCCATCTTCTCCACCCTGCGCAACCCGGCCCTGCTCTTTCTCGCCGGCCTGCTGCACGACATCGGCAAGGCCAGCGGCCGGGACCACAGCGCCGCGGGCGGGGAGATGGCGGGCAGGATCGGCAGGCGCCTCAACCTCTCGGACACCGAGTGCGACACCCTCGCCTTTCTGATCCGCAACCACCTGTTCCTTAGCCACATGGCCCAGAGCCGCGACCTGGACGACTCCCAGTTCATCCGCGACTGCGCCGACAGGATCCGCGACCAGGACCGCCTCAACATGCTCTACCTCCTCTCCATCGCCGATGCCCGCGCCACCGGGCCCGCGGCCTGGAACGAGTGGAAGGCGGCCCTGCTCCTCGACCTCTACCTGCGGATAACCCACACCCTTGACGTAAAAGAGCCGTCCGGGCCGGATCTTGCCGGCGCGGCGGAATGGATGCGGGAGAAACTCAAGCGGATGGGCGCGGCCGCGGACGGCTTCGACCTCGGGGTTCTGCCCCAGTCCTACCTGCTGGACTTCTCTCCGGCCACCATTGCCGAGCATGTGAACAGGAGCCGGGAACTTGCGGAAAAAGAGGTGGTGCTGATCCCGGAGGACAAGGGCTCGCACTGGTCCGTGACGGTCATATCCCGCGACCGCACCGGGCTTCTGGCCAGGATATGCGGCTGCCTGGCCCTGAACAACCTCAGGATCCGCGCCGCCCTGATCCACACCTGGCGCGACGGCACCGTGGTGGACCAGATCGAGGTCAAGCCCATGTTCGACTCCGACTTCGCATCCCACGACTGGGACGGGCTCAGGCGCTCCCTCGGGCTTGCGGCGAAAAACCGCCTGGGGATCGAGCACCGGCTGGCCGAGAAAAACAGCGCCGTCCGGGTCCGTTTCGCCAGGGACGAGGAGAACAAGGTAGTCATTGACAATTCGGTTTCGTCAGCATATACCCTTATCGAGGTTTTCAGCGCCCAGATCCCAGGGCTGCTTTACTCCATCACCCGGGCGATGGCCGATTTCGGCATCAGCATCCACCGGGCCATCATCTCCACCCGCCAGGACATGATGGTCAATGTTTTCTATGTGATAGACGGGTCCGGCGGCAAGATAGATTCCCCGGAACTCGTGGAGGAGGTGCGCGCGAGCCTACTGTACGCGAGCAAGCGCCATTTTTTCAAATAAGTGTTTTGCCCAGGCGGCGAACCGGTAAATCAAGCCAAGGAGAAGCAAGATGACCAAGAAAGACATCCTCAAGATCGTGGAGGAAGAGAACGTAAACTTCTTCCGCCTCCAGTTCGTGGACGTGCTCGGCCACATGAAGAACATCGCCATCCCCAGGAGCCAGATCGAAAAGGCCCTGGACGGCCAGATCATGTTCGACGGCTCGTCCATCAACGGTTTCGTCGGCATCAACGAGTCCGACATGTACCTGAAGCCCGACTACGACACCTTCACCGTCCTGCCCTGGCGGAACAAGGACGGCGTGGCCGCGGCCCGGATCATCTGCGACGTCCACCTGCCCGACGGCTCCCCCTTTGCCGGCTGCCCGCGCAACAACCTCAAGCGGGTTCTGGCCGAGGCCAAGGAGATTGGCTACACCATGAACGTGGGCACCGAGTGCGAGTTCTTCCTTTTCAACGAAAGCGACTGCGGCTGCTCCACCACCGAGACCCATGACACCGCCGGCTACTTCAGCGTCGATCCCGAGGACCGGGGCATCGACTGCCGCCGCGAGATCATCGAGACCCTGGAAAAGATGGGCTTCGAGATCGAGGCCAGCCACCACGAGGTGGCCGAGGGCCAGCACGAGATCAACTTCAAGTACGCCGACGCCCTTACCGCAGCCGACAACACCATCACCTTCAAGTGGGTGGTCAAGACCATCGCCCGCAGGTACGGCCTCCACGCCACCTTCATGCCCAAGCCGGTCTTCGGCATCAACGGCACCGGCATGCACACCAACCAGTCCCTCTTCAAGCTCGACGGCTCCAACGCCTTCTACGACGAGAAGGGCCCGCTGCAGCTCTCCAAGACCGCCTACCAGTACATCGCCGGCATCTACAAGAACGCCCGCGCCTTTGTCGCGGTCACCAACCCGCTGGTCAACTCATACAAAAGGCTGGTGCCCGGTTACGAGGCTCCCTGCTACGTGGCCTGGAGCGCATCAAACCGCAGCGCGCTCATGCGCATCCCCGCCTCCCGCGGCATGGGCACCCGGGTCGAGGTCCGCTGCCCGGACCCGACCTGCAACCCCTATCTGGCCCTGGCGATGATGCTCAACAGCGGCCTCGACGGGATCAAGAACGACCTGACCCCGCCGCCCTCCACCGATACCAACATCTTCGCCATGACGCCGGGCCAGATGCGCAAGGCCAAGATCAAGAGCCTGCCCGGCAACCTGCGCGAGGCCCTGGACGAGTTCAAGAAGAGCAAGCTCGCCCGCGAGACCCTGGGCGAGCACATCTTCGAGCAGTACCTGGCCAACAAGGAGAAGGAGTGGGACGACTTCCGCACCGCGGTCACCGACTGGGAGATCGAGAACTACCTCGACGTCTATTGATCCCGGCCGCAGCCTGATCCTGCTGACAAAAGACGCCTCCGGGGATACGCACCCGGGGGCGTCTTTTTGTTTTACGGTCAGGCAGGAGGGGGGGCAACCACGGCAGCCGGGGCTGTCAACGGTTGATTTCCCGGCAAGTGGCCACTATAATCTTACTTGTAAGAATAAACGAAGACGTACCAGCCGAAAGCGGGCGTCACGTATTTCAGGATGACGGGAGGACCGACCATGCCGAATGTTTCCACCACCAAGATGTCGTCCAGGGGACAAGTCGTAATCCCGGGGGATATAAGAAAAAAACTGAACCTGAAGGCCGGCACCAGGTTCGTTGTCGTTGGCGAGAGGGACGTGGTGATTCTGAAAAGCATCGAACCTCCCTCGCTCAACGACCTCGACGAGCTCATCGCCAAGGCCCGGAGAGATGGAAAAGAAGCGGGCTTGAAAAGCTCGGACATTGATGAAGCCATTGAAAGAGCCAGGCGCAAAAAACAAAAATGAGAATCGTCCTGGATACAAAGGCAAAAGTCAAAAGTAAAAAGTCAAAAGTGTCGGCAGGTTACGAATAAGACATCTTGTGCCTTCTGACCCGCTTGAGGTTTTTTACGAGTCCATCACCTATAGTGTACAACTAATCTTCTTTCCGAACGATTTTATTTTTATTTTTGTTAAAGTATCCGGAAAGGAGGATGATCATGAACGAAGCAGCTGAAATCAAACTGGCCAAACACCGGCTCAGCGCCTTGCAG